>NZ_CP108056.1 GCF_036174265.1 Streptomyces sp. NBC_00285
CGCCGCGCCATCCCCGGCCCCGAGGGCCCGGACGGGCCGTCGGTCGCGGGCCCCGGCGGCGGCCCGGTCATGCCCTCCCCCGAAGAGATCGCCGCGTTCATCTGGCGGCGTGAGGGCGGACTGACCGCGTCCCGCAAGGACGTCACCCGCGCGGACGTCCTTGCCCACGTGATCGACGCGTGCCCGTTCGGCGTGCCCGACCTCGCGGCCGCCGAGGCCCTGACCGACGCCGTGCTCGCCGTTGACGGCGAGGCCGTCGCGCTGCCGAAGCGTGGCATGGCGCACCTGACCAACCCCCAGCGCTACACGCACGCGTCGATCCTCGGCGCCGAGCACACCATCGCCGAGTCGGCCGCCGACCGGCTCAACGAGGGCGCCGCCGAGCTCACGGTGGCGGCCGCCGAGCTCGCCATCGCCGCGTTCGAGGCACAGCGCACCACCGACCCGCTCCGCCCGTTCCGTATGTCCGGCGAACAGCGCGCCGCCACCCTGCGGTTCCTCACCGCCGGACACGGCGTCGACGTGCTGCGCGGCAAGGCGGGCACCGGCAAGACCACCATCATGAGCGCGGCCCGGATGGGCTGGGAGGCCGCCGGCCTTCGCGTCTCCGGGGCCGCCACCGCGGCGGTCGCCGCGTCCAAGCTGCAGGCCGAATCCGGCATCACCAGCGCCACGGTGGCGACCTGGCTGATGGACATCCGCGACGGCGGCCGCCGTATGGCCAACACCGACGTCCTGGTCCTCGAAGAGGCCGCGATGGTGGACGACCGCGACGTCGCCGAGCTGTTCACCGCGGCCGCCGAGCACGGCGTGAAGGTCGTGGAGATCGGCGACTGGGCACAGCTGAAGGCGATCGGCGTCGGCGGCGGCTTCAAGCGCGCCCACGAGATCGTCGACGGCCTGGAGCTGAGCGAGAACCGCAGGCAGAAGGACGCGGTGGAGCGGGCCGCGCTGGAGGCGTGGCTGGACGGCGGCCGCCGTACCGCGCTGTCGATGCTCGCCGAGCACGGACGCGTCCACGCGGTCCGTACGCCCGACGACGCGTACGCCGCCATGCTCGGCGCGTGGAAGGACACCGTCGCCGTCCTGGACGGCGACGTCCACGACCAGATCGAGGACCTGGTCGTGCTCGCCGCCTGCAACGCCGATGTCGAGGTCCTCAACGGCGGCGCCCGCGAACTGCGCAAGAAGGCCGGCGAACTCACCGGCGGCCACACGTACGCCCTGGCGGGCGGCGAGCGGATGGAGCTCGCGGCCGGGGACGTCATCCGGATCAAGCGCAACGACTACCGCACTCGCCGCGGCGGGGACGTCGACGTCCTCAACGGCTACCGCGGACAGGTCACCTACGCCGCCAAGGGCGGAGTCTCCGTCGAATGGCGACGCCCCGCCGAGGACGGCGGATACGCGGTGGAGCGGGCCTGGATCACCGCCGACCAGATCGCCGACGGCGCCCTGCAGCACGGCTACGCCATGACCATTGCCGCAGCGCAGGGCCTGACGTGCGACTACACGCTGGTCTACGGGGTGGGCGCGGACGCCAACTCCCTCTACCCGGCGCTCTCCCGGGACCGGATCGCCACCCACCTGTGGCTGCCCGCCGACGTCGTCGAGAGCGAGGACGTCCGCCGGCGGCTCGGCGACGCCCGCAGCGAACAGGAGCTGCTGGAACGGGCGGTGGCCGCGTACGCCGACTCCCTGGAACGCGACAACGACGACCGCATGGTCTCCGACGAGCTCGCGCCCGCCCCCGAGGCGCAGCCGGTCGCGGCGATCCCGCACCAGGTGCAGCCCGAGCGTGAACGGGTTGTCGACGACACCGGACAACGCCGCCGCGAGGAAGAGCGCACCGGCGCCGTCCAGGAGCACCAGGAGCCCGCTGAGAGCGCCGGACAGGCCGTGTCCGACCCGGCGGGGCCCGAGGCGACCGCCGAGCGTGCAGCGGACCGCCAGGCCCGTCTGGACGCCCTCCGTACGCAGTTGCAGGGCGAGGACGCGCCGGAACTGACGGACGACCAGCAGGCCCGCCTGGACCAGGTGCTCGCCACCGGCTTCGTCGCCCGCGCCGAGCAGCAGGAGGCGGAGCCGGAGTTCGAGGCGTGGGATGACCGCAAATACGGGCACATCAGCGCGCAGAAGCTCGTCTCGATGATCGCCGAGAGGACCGCCGAGGCCCGTCGCGCCGAGCGCCTGGCCGCCGACTACACCCGGCAGGCCGAGGACGGGCGCGCTCAGCTTGCCGCCCCCGTCACGCCCGGCCAGGAGCGGGCCCGCGAGGTTGCCGAGGTCCTGGACCGCGCCGACCAGTTCGCCACCGTCGCCGCGACGGAGTGGAACAACGAGCAGCAGGCACGCGAGGCGATGCGGCACGCGCAGGAGGTCAACCGGCAGCTCCTGGAGGCGCAGGGCAAGTCCCGCCTCGCCTTGCGTCTGGCCGGCACCAGCCGTAAGGAGACCATCGCGCTCGCCGCCGAGTACGCCGAGAAGGACAGCGCGGCGTACCGAGAGATCCTCCGTGCCCGGCGGGCCGCCGAGGACGCACAGCGCGAGGCGTGGGCCACGATCCGCAGCCCGGAGACGATTCAGTGGTTCGAGGGCCAGGGCTCCCGCCGGGAAGCCCCGCGCGACGTCGACGAGCTGCAGGACCGGCTCGCCGCGATGCGAGAACGGCTCCCCGAGATCGAGCGGATCACCGACCGCACCCTCACCAGGAAAGCCGAGACCGCCGAACGTCAGGCCACAGAACACCGGAGCGAGGCGCGGAAGCAGGCCACGGCGGCGGACAAGCTGCAGGAGGAGAAGGCGCTGCGCTCGCGCATGGCGACCGAGTCCCCCACCCAGCACGCCCGCGAGGCACAGCAGCGCGCCACGTACATCAAGCAGGCCCGGCAGCGGGCCGCCGAGCGGACCCGCGAGGACGCCGGGCGGCGGGCAGCGAACGAGTCCCGGTACCAGCCGCCGGCCCCGGGACGCTCCGGTCCTCGGCAGGGACGCTGAACCACCCACCGTCAGCGGAGCGCTGACGCATCGCGGGGCCCTCGGACGGACCCGTCCGAGGGCCCCTGTCCAACTTCGCTGAGACGGGCGTGTGTACGCCTTCGATCTGAAGGGGGTCGTGACCAGCGCAGCACAGGAGGCCTTCACCGTCTCCCAGGTCAGAAGCCCCTTCGGTCTGAAGGCCCGCGCGGGTGGGTTCTCCCACGGGAGACAGCTCCCCGGGTCAGACTCCGGCGTTCAGCGCGGGCGGCCCTTCGAGTCGTGGCTCGGCGTACCCGCCGCCGCGAACGGCGTTGTGCTCACACGACTTGTCCGCCGGGAAGCCGGTGCCCAGGGCCGCACCCAGCGCAGGGAAGAACCGCTGCCCGTCCTCGAACTGCGGCGTGGTGGTCCATGTGTACGACTCGCAGCCGCGCATCGCCCGCGCCATCATGCGCGTGCCGTAGCCCTGGCGCTGCCACTCGTCTGTCACCCGGATCTTCATGACGTGGCCGCGGCGGCACTCGGCGCAGGACTGCCAGGTGAGCCGGGCGAAGTCGTAGCCGCTGCGCTCGCAGACCCGGAGCTGCTGGGGGCCCGCCCCGTTCCTCGGCGCGTAGTACAGCCAGAAGTCCGCGGTGCGCGGGTGCAGGAGCGTCGTGATGAGCGTCCAGCGCCGTGCGGAGATGCCGGACGGCGGCGGCCCCTGAGTCATGCGATCCCCCTTTGGAGCGCGTCTGTCGCGCCCGCTTGATCATCTCGCCCTCCCCGGCCCCCGCCAAGAGGGGTCCGCGATAGCGCAGATAACTGCTTTGTTATCTGTACTAGGGTGATCGTCGACCAGGGAGGACGCGCCCGTTCTCCGACATGACGAGCACCTGTTATCTGTGGCAAGGAGATCCGTGGCAACCGTCGTCCCCCTCAAGACCGGCTCCGGAGCGGCGACCGTGCGCACCGCCGCCGACCGGTATCTCGACTCCATCACCGTGGCGAACACCCGCCGGACCTACACCACGGCGCTCGGCAAGGTCGTCCCCGCACTCGGCGAGGGCCGGCCGCTGTCGGCCGTGGCCGACGACGAGATCGGCCAGGCGCTCGAACAGCTCTGGGGCACCGCCGCCGTCAGCACCTGGAACGCCCGTCGCGGCGCGGTGGGCGGCTGGCTCGCCTGGTGCCACGAGAGCGGCCTGCAGCCGCCGCACATCCCGGCCTGGTGCAAGCGGATGCCCGACCCCGGCTCCGACACCCCGGTCCGCTCCAAGACCGCCATCGACCGCCTCATCGCGCGGCGCGACGTCGACCTGCGCGAGAAGGTCACCTACCGGATGCTCTACGAGACCGCGGCCCGCGCCGACGAGCTGCTCGGCGTCAACATCGAGGACCTCAACCTCGCCGCCCGCCAATGCCCGGTGAAGGCCAAGGGCGCCAAGGCCGTCCGCCGCCGGGGCCAGGCCCGCGAGGACTACGCGACCGAGACCGTCTACTGGGACGCCGGCACCGCCCGGCTCCTGCCCCGCCTGATCGGCGAGCGGACCCGCGGCCCGCTGCTCGTCACCCACCGCAAGCCCGGCCCCGGCAAGGTCCTCACCCCGCGCGACGTCTGCCCCGACACCGGCCTGGCCCGCCTCTCCTACGGCCAGCTGCGCGCCCTGCTGGACCGCCACACCCGCGTCGGCGGCGAGGAAGGCACCGGCTGGGACCCGCACGAGTTCCGTCACTCCGGGCTGACCCACCTCGGCGAACAGGGCGTCTCCCTGCTGCTGTTCATGGCGAAGTCCCGGCACAAGTCCGTCAGCGCCGCCCGGAAGTACTTCAAGCCCGGCGCGGCCGCGCTCGCCGAAGTCACCAGCCTGCTGGCCCCCAGCGACAGCCAGCGCTGAGCCGGGGCCCGTTTGTCGGTGCGCCCGGTCAGGATGGCCACCACCAACGATCTCCGGGAGGGGACAGCGTGAAGCACGTCTGGATCATGAGGAAGAGGCACCGGCCGGCGTCCGGGGCCCCCAAGTCGACCCTGGTGCGGGCCGACGCCATCAGCTACCTGAGCATGCGCGAGAACCAGGTCCGGGCCTCCGAACTCGGCTCCGACGAGATCGTGGTGCTGGCCGACACCGAAGACGGCGGACACAACGCCCCCGAGCTGCCGGAGGACTTCCACACCGATCTGCTGTTCGCGGTCGCCATGGCGCGGCGTGACGCGCGAGACGCGGCCGACGACGCGGATGAACAGGACCGCATCCTGCTGGCCCAACTCGAGGACGGCGAGTGGGTCTGGAAGATGTTCCGGCCCTCGGAGCCGGAACCCAAGCCGAGCTGACGGCTCACGCTGCACGAAGCCCCGGGACTCAGGCCATGACGCCCGGGGCTTCTCTGTGTGCAACGGCGGGCCTCCAGCTGTCAGAAGAGGGCGCCGGGCGCCGGCGCCGGTTCCGAGTACGGGATGGCGAAGTCCAGCTGCTGCTGCACGGGCGCCTCGGAGTACTTGCCGAGAACCCGCTCCATCCGGGGCGGCCGTACGCGCCCGGGCACCTCGCGGTGCTTCGCCTGGACGGGCAGTCGGCGGAACGTGCCGTCACGGGCGATGAGGATCTCCCCGTCCGCCTCGGCGACGATGCGGTACTCCTGCTGGAGGCGCTTACGCAGCCGCTTCGACGCGCGGGTCGCCATCAGGATGTCCTTCGACGACAGCCCAATCGCATCGAGGATGTCCACATCCGGGACCGTTGAGGTGCCCAGCGCGGCGAAGTCGTCGTGCTTCTCGTGGCGCCACGCGCGCGTCCAGGCCCCCTCCCAGTCTGGCCATTCCGCCTCCGGAACCTCGCAGGCCCGCAGGTACGCCTGGAACTGCCGGAGGCTGTGTGGCATCGCCTGCTTGTTCCGGATGCGGTGTGCGCTACTGCGCGGGAGGGCACCGAATCCGCCCGCCCGCTGTTCCATGGTGCGCAGGGGCGGGGAGCCGGCCTTGTCGTGCAACTCCACCAGGGCCGCGCCCAGGTCGACGAAGTCACGGATGAACTCCGGACGCGGAGCAGGCCGGCCGCGGCCGCCCCGCGCGAGACGGGTCTCCTCATACCGGGCCCGCTTCCACAGAAGCCGCGCTTCCTCGGGCGAGGCGTCGCACGCCCGGGCGTAGTTCAGCACGGTCTGCAGCTTGGGCACCCTCTCGCCGGAGGCGGCCCGCTGAAGCGTCGTGGCGTGGCAGCCGGCCCGCACCGCCAGGGCCCGGTAGCCCTGGCGGGTGCGCTCCCGCTGCTCACGCAGCCACTCCTGCAGATCCCGGAGTGCCTTGTTGGTGGTCGTGAGCGGCTTCTCGGTACGGCACATGAACCGTCACCTCACGCAGCCGGGGACAGCAGGGCGTGCAGGGCGGCGCGCAGGCCCCGGGCGGAGCGGCCGGTGACCAGGCCGACCAGGACGACGGCGACCAGACCGGCGCCGACAAGAAGCTGCAGGACGAGGGGCAGCGTCATGCCCGCGAAGGTGACCAGGGCGGCCGCCATGGCGACGATCACGATGATGACGACGGCCTCGGCGCCGCCGAGGCGCCGAGGGGACGGGGTGCCGCTCTCCACGCAGGAAACGGCGGAACGGGACTTGGGCACAGGGCCTCCCTGTTGTCGGGTCCGGCGACCCGCGGCCGCCGGACACCTGCCACTGACTCCAACCAGGCGAACCACTGGGGCAGTTGCAGCCGCCCTCGGCGTGGTGCGTGGTCAAGATGGTGGCAGCCGCAAGAGGCCGTAAGTCCCTCTCCCGGGCCTATCGACGGGGTTTGATGCGTCGGCGCCCTAACGCATCTATGGATGCGTGTGCGTGAAAAATGCGACGCAGAGTCAGCGTCCTGCCGCACACATAGCGGTGACCTGCGGTTCCACCACCGCAATCGAGACTGCGGAAAGTGTCAGTCCCCCGTGGTAGTGAATGCGTTGATGCGTCCATGCCCCAATCTGGCTTGCGCCAGGTTCGCAGGCGCTGCGACGATCCGCGCACTTGGGCTTGCACCGAGTGGGGCTGGCCCTGCCCTGATTGCTGCTGACTCCAACCAAAAGCCGAACAGGGACCTTACGGCCTCGTGTTGCAGCGCGACGCCGCCGGGAGCCGGTACCGCCTCTGGTGCCGGCTCTTTGTGCGTGAGGGAACGCGCGGCGGCCGCGTCCACCCGGTACAGCACGAAGCCCCGGGGCCACGTCCCCGGGGCTTCTCTGTGCCTGTGTACGCCCGGCTCAACGACCCGGGCCCGGACCGGTCACCGGCCGACCGGCTCCGGGTACCGCTCCCGCCGGCGAGACGGGTCGTCTGTGCCGAGCCGGGTCCACGGCTCGCCGCGCTGCAGGCCGGGCAGCGTGACGGCGAACACCGACACCGTGATGCCGTCGACCGCCGCGGCGAGCGCCTCCAGGCGCCGCTGCAGGAGGTGCTCCGCCTTGCCCGCCAGGACCACCTGCAGGGGCGGGAAGCGGTGGCTGCGGGGGTAGCGGTAGCGCGACCAGAACGGGAACGTGCTGCCGTTGGTCCCCCGGGCGCCCTCCCAGACGCGGTGCCCGGCGTACCGCTCGTAGTCCCAGACCTCACGGGCCAGCCGGGCCCGGGACATCGTGGCGTAGTCGACCTCGAACAGCTGGACCTCGCTCGCGTTGGTCGGCAGCGCGAGCACGGCGTCGGTGACGAACCGCAGTCCGGTCTCCTTGATGGAGTGGTCCACTTCGACCTGCCAGTCGGTCAGGTGCTGGTGGCCGCCGAAGGCGAGGATCGTGTCCGTCACCGCCAGGGCGTGCGGGCCGAACCCGGCCTTCACCGCCTTCGCCCCGGTGCCGGCGCGCGGCCGCGGGGGCAGCTCGCCGCCGTCCGCCACGGCACGCTGCCCGCGCCGGGTCAGGTTCCAGATCCGTTCCTTGCCGTACTTGCCGTTCGTCTCCGCCAGGCCCTGCCGCTCAAGCTCCCGCATCGCCCGGCGCACGTACGAACGGCCGTCCTTGTCCTCCGCCGTGACCACCTGCGCCAGCTGCCGCGCGGTGGCGATCCGCACGCACCCGAGCATTCGCAGCGCGTCTCCCCGGACCCGGGGAGCCGTGGGGGTGGAAGACCTCTGTCCCGCACCTGACGCTGCAGGGACAAGGAGAGAGGTGTCGGCATCGCCGAGCCCCCCTTGACCATCGGCCTGGCCTGCGCCGATGGGCGCGGCCGCCGAATCCTTCACGGCACTGGACACGGCATCGGCAATCGGGCCGCGACGCGGCTGCGGAACATCGCTGGTCCAGGTCACGGAGCCCTTCGGCGGGGCCACGGGCTCGCTGCGGCCGGTGTCGGTGTACGACATGACGGCGCTCCTCATCAGGCTGCGCGGACCTCCCGACAGAGATCCGCTCTCACTTGATAGAGGTCCGGATGATCATGCTCGTGTGACACTTCGCGCCGCACTTTTTCCTCACGCCCCCGTTGAGCCCGGCATGGAACTGCCCGCTCAGGCCGCCCCCGGCGTCCAGGCCCTCGCCTCCGAAGCAGCCGACGCCGCCTGCGCGCTCGCCGATGCGGCCGGCCCCACCGCGTGGAACCTCGCGGCCGCCGAGGACGCGGTGGACGCCATCGACACGCTCGCCGAGGCCCTCGCCGAGATCGACCCCGAAGCCGCCCGGCTCCTGGCGGCGATCCCCGCCGCCACGAAGGCCCTGCTGCGCCACCTCGGACAGGACCAGGAGGACGACGTCGGCCGACCGGCAGCCGCCGCGGCGGCGCCCCGGGCGCCCCGGACCCGCCGACGGGGGCTCGGACACGGCTGGCAAGGCGTACGCGTGCCGTCAGCGGAACGCTGACAAGTGGAATCGGCTAACGGGAACGCTCCTCTTGTAGCGAGCGAAACAAGTAATCGGCAATGAGAGCGTAAAAGATAGCGCGAAAAGAAGCGTAATAGATCTCGCAATAGCGATCTTTAAAGCGAACTGACTAGCTATCTTTTACGCTAGCGGAAAAGCTCTCTGTTTGGCTCGCCTGTTCGTGTGTCCCACTCTCCCCGGCGGAACCTTCGCCGGAACCTCCCTCTCCTTGTCACCGCCAGCCGCTACGGTGAGAGTCGGCCGCCACACGTCGGCCCGACTCCGAGCCGCCTCCCGCCCACGCCAGGACGCGGCAACGAGGACAAGGGGCTCTGCTTCACGTGCCGCATCGCCGCCTGTCCGTGGTCCGTCCACGGCGGGGATGCGTGGGATCTCCGCCGACTGGGAGAGACGTCATGACCACCGACAAGCAGTTCAAGCGCGCGGCCCGCGAGCTCGCCGAGCGCGAAGGAATCTCGTACACCGCAGCCCGCCGCCGCCTCGCCGATGCCACGGAGACCGGTGTCAGCGCTCCGCTGACGACCGCTTCGGCGGTCGCCGAGGACGACCAGGAGCCGACTCCCCCGCGCTTCTACCCGACCGCCGGCGCCCCGTGCCCGGTCGACTGCGACGGCACCGCGCACCCGAACGCCGTGTGCTGGCTGTGGCGCCCGGAAGACTCCAAGCACGTGCGGCACGGAGTGCGGCGCGCGGCGCAGCTGCCGAACGGCCGGGCCGGGGAGCTCTGCCACCGGTACGAGCCGCCGACGCCGGGCTACCCGAACGGGTCCTTCTTCGCGCGGGAGGCCGTGTGGCTGCTCGCCCTAGTCTACGCGATGCTCACCGACCAGCACCCCGAGCTCCGTCCCGGCCGGGCAGAGCTGTGGGCGGCCGTCGAGACGGACGACCAGGCCGCCGTCGACGCGGTGATGGAGCCGCTGGACCGCGCCGCGGCCCGGCTGCTGACGAAGGTGCCGGAGCAGTGGTGGGGCGAGGTGAAGCCGCGCCTGGACGCGTACGCCGACTTCGTCGACACCGACGACCGGGAACTCCGGACGTGGCAGGAGATCGACGACCGGCACCACGTCGGCCGCCTGGTCGACCAGTGGCGCCGGGCGTGGGAGGAGCGCCGGGGCAGCGAGGGCTACATGGAGCGGACCGGCGTGCTGTGGTCGGCCCCGAAGGGCTGGCTGGACGACCTCCTGGTCGAGCAGCACGGCGGCCACGGCGACGGCGCCCGGGTCCGCCTCATCGACGGCCGTCCCGCCATCGTGTACGCGGCGGAGTGGAGCGAGGCCGGGGCGCCCGTGGCCTACCGCATCCGCGAACTCGAACCCGGCCGTCACGGCAACATCGGGAAACTCGTGCCGTCACTCACCAGCGACGAGCTGGTGCCCCGCGACCAGGTCGCGGGGAAACTGAACGACGTGGCGTAGCCCGGCGGCCGCTGGGGGCCTTCGCCGGCCCCCAGACCCCCGCTGGCCCCGGCGTCCTGCAGCGCGAACCGGTATCGCCGCGGCGGGCCGCCGTACGCGCTGCAGAACGCCGGGGACTGTTCTCCTCTTCGTCCGGCCGCCTTGCCGTCTCTCTCTGTTGCGCGTGAGCAGCTGCACGCGCGGGAGAGAGACCGACTGGTCTTCTGGGGATGGTCTTCTTATGTGGCCGATCCTCCGCGTGCGGACGAACCGTGTGCGGGAAATCGCATGACGGTGAACGCGTCCCGTGCGTGCCTTACGAGAGGGCTGGCCTGCGCGGCGCGTACGTGCACGCCGTGCTCCTGGACGACGTCCGCCGGGTCGCCCAAGCCGCGATGACCCCCGCGATGAAGCCGCGACGAACGGAGGGCTGCCCGCGACGCGTCGCGGCCGACAGCCGGTTCATCGCGGGCCCGTCGCGGGCTCCGTCGCGGCTGTCGAGCAACTCGCTTCCCAGCCTTTCCGTTTGACTGTGGAAACCCTCGCGGAAACTCCCGGGTGTAAAACCACCTGTAAACCAGGGTGTTACGGCCCGCTCTCCGCACCCCCGTCCTGACCTGCGGGGACCTGCCTGCCAGAGACGATCCCACCCACGCTCATCGTCCCTCAAAGCGTGGGTGGGATCGTCTCAGTCAGTCAGGAGGTCAGGACGGGGGTGCGGAGAGCTGGAGTTGTAGTTCGGGGAAAGCAGAGTGGTGGTCAGAGTTGGGTGAGTGAAGGGAAATGGGGGCCGGTCAGGAAAAGGGAAAGCCGGTGCCCAGGAGAAACCCGGAGCACCGGCGGAAGCGCGGTCGAAGTGGCGGTCTGGTGGGTGTGCGGGGCGGACGGCGGATTCAGCGGGCGCCGGGGCCGGCACCGTGGTGCAGGCCCCGGTGAGCCGCGATCAGGCGGTCAGGCCGTCAACTCCGGCGACGTCCTCGCCGGGCTCCAGGTATTCCTGCAGCGCCCGCTCCCGCCACCGCTTCGCGCCCTCCGTGTAGTGCGCATCGCGCCGGTTGGTGGCCATGTGCGCCCGGGTCAGTTCGATGACCAAGTCGTCGACCTGGTGGTGCTTCTCCAGGGCGTCCAGCGCCTTGCGCATCCGCAGCCGTTCGTCTCCCTCGGCGGCCAGGCGCTTCTCGTTGAGGGCGTCCATGATGCAGATCTGTCCGACGAGCAGGAAGTCCCGGTACTTCTGCCCGCCGGCCTCGATGCGGGCGGCGGCCTGTTCGGTGGTGAGCGCGCCGCCGCTGCGGCCGGCGAGCGCGGCCGCCAGGTCGGCCGTCTCCTGGCGGCGCTTCTCGTCGTAGCGGGCCGTCCCCTCGGCGTACGACTCATCAGGGTGGCGGTCCATCAGGGACCGGCCTTCCTGCGTCCAGTCGTGGGCATGGGCGCCCGGGAAATGGGGCCCCCAGGTCTCAGCCCACGCGTACGGGCCGCCGGTGCCGACCCGCAACAGCGTCGCGGCGATGCCCGCCGGGCTGCGGCCGCCGACGAACCAGGCGAGCGTTGCCCACCCGTCCGCCTCGGACCAGACCCGCAGGTCGTACGTCGGCGGGTGCTTCTCCCCCTGGAACCAGGTCGGCTCCGGAGTCGGCTCGCTGGAGGCCGGACGGCCCTTGGGCCAGGCATTGAACGGCAGGCGAGGCACCACGGGGCGGTCCGGATCGGCGTCGACCTGGTGGACCCGGGCGGGCAGGGTGCCCAGGTCGGTGGTGGAGTGCTCCCAGACCTCGGCGCGCAGGTCGCCGCAGTCCCCGCCAGCCGGACGGGACGGGCTGCTCAGCCGGTGGGCGACCAGGGCGTCGGCCAGGAGGACGGCCTTGTCGAGGCGGCCGCACCAGGCCCGCGTCCACCAGCTCGGCGCACCGCCCGTGTGGTCCTCGCCCCCGATCCCGTCCGGCACGTAGTAGATCCGCACCTCGTACGGCAGGTCCGGGCTGGGGCACACCGGATCGAGGGCGTGGGGGAAGTCGCCGGGCTGCTCCACCGACCAGCCGTTGTGGACGTAGCGCCAGAACGGCTGGTCGTTCGAGCACCAGACGACCGGCCACAGCGCGGCGACCTCCACCTGGCCGTCGTCCAGGCGGTGCGGCACGGGCACCCGCGTCCCCTTGGGCACCACCCCGACGTCGCCTCGCACCTCGCGGATGACGACGCCGTCGGCGGCGGGCTCGGCGACGCCCCACCGCACGCCGTTGTCGCGCTGGACCATCGAGTGGCGGGCGTCCTCATCCCAGATCACCGTCACGGGCACGACGCCGTGCTCGGCGACGACGGCGGACAGTACCGACACCACCAGGTCGTCCCACTCCGGAGACACGGGATCGGGGGAGGCGGCGCGCAAGGCTGCGGTGAACTTCGCGCCCTGCCGCGCCTCGGCGCGGGCCTTGCGGGCCGCGGTGCTCTGCTTCTTCGGCGACATGCGTACTCCAGACCCAGCGGTCTCCCACGCTCCCGCCGGCCGTGTGTACGTCGGGGCCGATCCAGGACAGAGCAGTGCTGAACTCGCGGGCCCCGAGAGACCTTGGCCGACTGTGCCCCTGCGGCGTGGGCGCCGGGGCGGCGGCGAACGGCGGTACGCGTCTAGCCGTGTCCCAAGAACGGTAGCCCCCGCCACTGACAAGGCGCCAGGAAACGCCGAGCGGCCCCGTGGACAACGCCACGGGGCCGCTCAGGCAAGCAAGTTCAGGATGCTTCGGGCTGCTCCTGGTCCTTCTTCTCGGAGGTCTTCGGCAGCTTCCCGGTACGCCGCAGGTGCTGCGCGTAGTAGGCGATCGCCGCGTCGGCGACATCCTGCGGGCCCACGCCCATGGCCTCGCCGATCGCGGTCACCAGTTCGTCCGTCTCCAGCAGGACGCGCACGTTCATCATCACGCGGGTCGGTCCGGTGGGGCGACCGCGCTTGCGGGGCGGAAGCCCCAGCTCCTTGCGGCTGGTGGGAGTCGCGGGGGTGCGCTTCTTCGCGCCCGGCCTGACGTCGTCGCCGACCTTGATGTCCTCGTCGTCGTCCGGCAGCTGCGGATTGTCGTCGGCCGTACGGGTGCGCTGCGGTGTCACGGGAGCGGGATCTCCTTCAGGAAGGTCTGGGTGAGCAGTTCGTAGGTGGCGCGGCTCTCGGAGAAGCGGGACTCCGTGAGCGGGATGGCGTTGTTGTTGCCCGTCGCCAGCGCCTCGCGGAACTTCACGATCGGGTCCCACACCAGGTCGCCGAAGATCCGGCGTACCGAGTCGCGCTGTTCGCTCTGGCGGACGGTCTGTTCGTTGAAGGCGTTGATGATGACGCCGCGCAGGCTGAGCGTCGGGTTGGCGAGGTCCTTGGGGCCCTTGGCCGTGATGAAGTCGCGGACACGCTTGGCCGCGTCGATCGCGTAGATGTCGGCCTCGGTCACGATGACCGCGTCGTGCGCGGCGGCGAGCCCCAACTGGGTGAGGTGGAACAGGCTCGGCGGGCAGTCGATGAGCGTGTAGTCGAGCGCGTCGTCCACGCCCTCCAGGGCCTTCTCCAGCCGCCGCCAGGCGCCGGCGATCCCGGCCTCGCTCATCCGGTTCTCCAGCGTGAGCCGGGCGGGCGCCAGGGTGATGCGGTCCGCGTAGTCGCACTCCCACCCGATCGGCTGAATGACGTCCCGGGCCGCGCCTTCACGGTCGGCCTTGATGGCCTGGCTGATGGTGGGCTGCTTCTCCGCAGGGTCGAAGTCCCACCCGAGCATCTGAGAGGCATTCCCCTGCGGGTCCAGGTCGATGACGAGCACTCGCTTGCCCGCCTTCGCCAGCCCCTCGGCGACGCGGACGGTGCTGGTCGTCTTGCCGACTCCGCCCTTGTTGTTGACCATTGCGACCCGTCGGGCCATCGTTCCTCCGTTCCGCTCGCCGTGTCCGTTTCGGAAGGCCAGCTCGTTAGCCGGACAGCATGTCAGAGGCCACTTGCCCGGCCGCCGGACGCGCCTGTGCTCGCGGGTAGGCGAGCATTCTCGGACATCATCCCGGCTTGCGTGATCCTTAGCAGCGAAGCCCGCTGTCTGGCACGCGTTCGTGTTGACCAGCATCGCGACGTTTTCAGCTAGCGGAAAAGATCGCCATCACGCCAGCGTTCTAGCTGTCTTGTTCGCTCGCATCCGCGCGAGCCGTGTCAGTGTTTCGCTGACAACTCCCCCTGTGTCAGTGGAATGCTGACGCCCATGGCGATCGACTACGAGCGGCAGCGCGAGATCAAGCAGGCGGCGGAGAAGCTTCTGCAGGAGCGGTACGGCAAGCCCGACGGCCCCGACGTGACCGGGCAGAAGGCCCTGGAGGCGGTGCTCCGGGCGGTCAACGGCTTCGCCCTCTACGGCGAGGAGCCCCGCGAGGTGCCGGCCGAGGAGGTCCTGGCCGCGCTGACGCAGGTGGCGGAGGCCCGGGAGCGCCTGGACCGCATGGAGCTGCGGCTCATCGGCGCCGCCCGCGAGCGCGGCGCCTCTTGGCAGAAGGTCGCCGACTCCCTCGGACTGGAGAAGCGGCAGAGTGCCGAGGGCCGGGCCCTGCGCCTGGAGGGCGCCGTGAGGAACTACCGCGCCACCGGCCGCGACGTCGGCTCCCAGCGGCTCGAAAAGGCGCGTCAGCGCGCCGCTGACGCCTGGTGCGAAGAGCAGGTGGACCGGATCCGCGACGTCGCCGAGCGGCTTGTCGACACCTCCGAAGCCTGGGGCGACAAGGTGACCGGCGACATCCTCGCCCGCAGCTACTTCCAGACGCTGGGGGCCCGTCTCGCCTCCGACTCCACCGCAAAGGACCTGTTCGACTCGATGGAGAGCCTGCGGTACACGTTCATGCCGTACAGCAGCCCGCAGCCCGAACCGGGGACCGGCAAGCACGCGGCGGCCGCCGCCAAGGCCCGCGACGACCTGATCGAGCTGCACGTCGAGATGTCCGCCGCCCGTTACGCCATCACCAGCGCCCGCGAGGCAGGTAAGCCGTGAGCGAGGTCAACGTCGTCGACCAGAAGCTCACCGGCGCCGAGCTGCTCGCCGCGGCCGCCGCCGAGGTGAACTCCTGGCCGGCCGTCTCCGCCGCCCGTGCCCGCCAGGTGACGTGGGTGGTCGGCGAGTACACCCGCGCCCTGGTCCACGCCGAGCACCCGCTCGCCGCCGAGGCCGGTGTCGACGAGGTGTTCACCCGCGAGCCGGTGAAGGAGTACCTGCGCCTGGCCCGCACCGGCCAGCTGCGGGTGCGCCGGGCTGCCGACCCGTCCAGGGGCTCCGACAACTCCGAGCAGATCCGCCTGGAGGTCCTCAAGCTGCTCGTCACCGCGTGCGGCGCCGAGGACTACGCCGAGCTGCCGCCGCAGCCCGACCCGCCGCGCAAGAAGCCCGTCGCCAAGCGGCCCCGTGCGCTGCTGCGGGCGCAGCTCACCGAACTCGCCGACGCCCCGGATGTGACCGCCAGCAAGCTGCGGATGCTCGCCGTCGGCGCGGTCGTCTCCGACACCGGCATCCGGGCGGGCGAGATGTGTGCCCGCCAGATCGAGGACCTCTCGCCGCTCCTGGAGGAACTGCGCGTGGTGCGCCGGCCCCAGGGCTGGAGCGAGTCGGAGGCGTACGCCGAGCTGCTCGCCCTGTCCGGCCTGTCCCGCGCGGCACTCAAGCGCTGGCTTCCCGAACGGCAGCGGCTGCTGACCCGGGTCGGCGGCACCGCGACCGCGCTGTGGGTATCCCTGCGCGGCAACCACCACGGCGGCCAGCACGTGCCCGAAGGAACGCCCCTCATGCCCCGGGGCCTGGCCCGCGCCTGGACCCGCGCGGTCGTCGACACGAACATCGAGATGGCCGGACAGCCGTCTTGGGAGCCGCTGCCCACGCGCATGGAGCAGCTGCGCCGGGGCGTCACGCCCAAGGCCGCGGCGGCGCCGATGGTCCCCGACGCCGAGAAGGCCGCCGAGCTCCTGGACGCCGTCGACGTCCGCGGCCGCGCGCTCGCCGAGCTCCGCCGTGACGGTGAGCAGGACTCCACCGCTGAACTGCAGGCCCGCGTCGCCGTCCGCCAGGCCGTGCGCGACGCGTGGGCCGAGGGGATCGAGCACGCCGTCCAGCTGTCCGTCCTCGCCGAGGCGGGCCTTGCCGACGACGCGGCACTCGCGGCGGCTGGCTGGGAGCCGGTCCTGCTCGCCGCGATCGAGCGGGGCCAGGGCTGGGGCCGCCCGTCGAAGGCGGCCGCCGCCGTCTGAACCTCGTTCCCGTACGACACGAAGGCCCTGGCGCCCACCGGCGCCAGGGCCTTCCTATTCCGCTAGCGGAAAAGCCGTCTGGAACGCTCTCTTATGAGTTCGCGATACCGCAGACGTCCTAGCGATCGGGAGAGAACACGGAATAGCTCACCGTGAGGACCGCATGTCAGATAGCAATTCCAATCGCATTGAAACTCGCCACTCGGACAGCTTGTCAGCGGACTGCTGACAGGGGGTTCCTGCTGCTCAGCGCTTGCCGGGAACGTTCCGCAGCAGTGCGGCGGTCATCCCCAGGAGCGTCTCCGCCTCCGCCCGGTCGTACTTGAAGGTCTTGGTGATCGCGTCGTTGTGCAGGGCGCCGCACGTCTGGCTGTACAGGGCGTCCTGGATCCGCCACCACCGCTCGGTCTGGGTGCACTGGTTGGCGAGCTTCTTCGGCCCCGGGACCTCCCAGTCGACGTTGTCCCGGATCCACTCCAGCGCCCGCCTGACCTCCAGGATCGACGCCCGGACCTCGCCCGTGGTCAGCAGCCGCTGCGCCTCGCGCAGGGTCCGGCCGACCTCGTCACGCTCCGGATCGCCGAGCGGATACGGCACGGCCATCTCGAAGGCGGCGGACGGCCCCAGCTGTGCGAGCTGCTGTTCCCACCGGCTCTTGGCGATGGTGATGTACGCCGTGTCCTGGGTGCTCCCCGGGTACCCGGGTGCCTGCGGCAGGGTCGCGTTGAGGTCGATCTCGAACCGGACGTCGCCGGTTCGGCCTTCCTCGATCGCATGGACCTGCAGCGACGTCAGCGGGAAGGACAGGTTCACGCGGTGGACGGTCACCTTCGGCGTGTACGCCAGGTTCGCCGTGGTCCGGGCGAGCCGGGAGCGCTGCCCCGCCGCCTCGAAGCCGAACAGGTCCACCTCCAGGGCGAGGATCTTCCCGGCCTCGGCGAAGGTCGACACCCCGACGGCGAGCTGGACGGACAGCTCGTGTGCTCCCAGCGCGCGCTTGAGCCACGTCTGATCGCTGCTGACTGCCACGGTGAACCGGATGTCGCTGTCGTCGTCGAAGCGGAGTTCCTGCATAGCTCCCCCAAAGGGCGTGTCGATCACCCGATTCTGCCGGGTGGAGGGGCTGCGCCACCGCTCCATTTCCCACGGCCGGCACCGCAGGGTCGCGTCCGGCCCGCTGGGCTCCCCGGGGGTGTCCCCGATCGCGGGGCCGTCGTTGGTCCGGCGTGACCCACTATGAGCTGTCCCGTCCCCTCGCTGAGCCGCCAGTCCGTCCGCCGAGGGAGCCGTTTCCCGGGGAGGACGAAGCGCTGGCGTCGGTGGCGGCGGCCGGGCGCAGGGCGGCGGATTGGCTGCGGTCCCTGCCTGGCCCGGAGGACGACAACTGGATCGGGGGCGACCTGGCCGAGGCCATCGAGGAGGCGACCCGCGGTCTCGATCCGGCGGACTGCGACAACGCCGATCGGTGGGGCGACGGCGGTGTGCCCGAAGCGCTGCGGGAGCGGCTGGACGTGGCCTGGCCCCTGGCCCATGTCGGCTGGCTCTCCCCCCGGCACAAGGCGCTGGTCCTGGCGGTGACCGGCTCCGTGCTCGGCATGCCGAAGGCCCTCGCCAACGATCCCGGCACTGCCCTGGCAGAGGAACTCCCGGCGCTGTGTGCGGTGCTCGACAGCGCCGTGGCCATCTCGCCGGGCGCCGCCCTCGCTCGCCATCCGCAGGAAGCCTAGATGCTCTCTATTTCGCTAGCGGAAATGCCGTTGAAAAGGCTTGCTTTAACAGTCGCAATGTCGAAAGCGTTCCAGCAATCGCAGTGGATCGCTGTACTGAAGACCTATTCGAGAGCTATGACGCTTGCGTAAATGATGGCCCATTCCGACACCTTGTCAGCGGACTGCTGACAGGCGTCTTTCTGTTGCTCGGCGGACAGGCCGCTGACGGCGCGCACGGCGCCTTCGTACGCCCTTCCGCGGTGTCCCGGTCGGGACCACGCTGGAACTGGTGACGACGATGGGCATCGAGGCCGGGGTGACGACGAAGCGGCGGCGCTGCGAGTTCAAGCGCTGCCGCCGCCTGCTGCCGAAGGACGCGTCGCCGCGGCGACGGTTCTGCGGGCCGAACTGCGTGGCGGGCGCCTACCGGCTGCGCCGCCGGCGCGAGCGGGCGGACCACCTGATGACGATCGTCATCGGCGCCAAGGCCGCCGAGTTCCTGAACACGCCCGGCGGCTTCCACGACCGGCTGCTGGCCTGGCAGACGTGCGTCGGCCCGACGTGCCGGGTGGTGCTGTGGGCCGGGGTGCGGCGGCGGAGCAACTCGCGGTACTGCAGCGCGAAGTGCCGCCAGGCCGCGTACCGCGAGCGGCACCGCGCCCGGAACGACCATGACGCCGCGCCGTAACGAATTCCCCTAACAGGCCCCGAATGTGACGGCACCGCGTCATGGTCGCGATCGTCGCGGCGAGGCGGCAGGCGGCCGCCTGCCGCCGAACTCGGCACCCGCCTGCCCCGTGTGCGTCCGGCGGGTGATCGTCCGGCACGCGGCCGTACAGCCGCCCTCCCGGCCGTCCCGGCGCCGACGCTGACCACGGCCACACCACCAGTCACACCCGCCCCGTACAGGCCACGCGCCCACTGGGAAGGCCCCGGGAACGCCGCTGTACGGCCCGGAGAGAGCCGATCATGCGACGGGGGCCCCGTTCCACCTCCAGCCCACGAAAGGCCGTCAGACGGCGATCTACGGACGCGCCGCCCTGCTCTTCCAGTCGCCGCGCGCAGCGCGTCTGCTGTGCCATCGGTGGAGTCGGGGCGCCCGTGGCGCCCCGGCGGAGCCGATTGGCTGCGTTGAGTCGTCCCGGAGGGACGTCCTATTTATGTGTTGACCTGCACGTACGACGTAGGCCGGCCACCCACGGCGCGGGCCCCGTCATCACCTCAGCCACGACGATGCGGTCAGCTTCGCGCGGGCCCGTCACCCGAACGGGTGACGGGCCCGCGCCCCTCTCCTCTAACCCCTAACAGGCCCTTGCGCCCTTGAAGCGGGCTGGCGCCTCGCTTCGCTGTTCGGTTGTCTGCGGCCGCGCCGTGGTTACGGTCCCGACCTGCGCTTTCAGCGTGAGGGGGTCGCCTCGGAAATGGGCGGTGGGTCCAGTACCGGGAGTACTGGACCCACTGGGGACGGCCGCGCAAGGGCCTGTTAGGGGAATGAGGGGGCGGGATCCTTCGGCGCCGCGGCGCCGCGAGCGCGGCGGAGCCGCCATCGGGCCTCGCGCGCCACTACCGGTAGTTGGCCTACGGCGTTCAGCGGCGCAACGCGCCGCAAGGCGCCAAACCCGATCTTGGTTTCGATGAGCTTGGTTTCGATGACCTTGGTTTCGTTCTGCGGTGGCGTTTCGACCACCCCGCGAGGTTGCGTCTCCACCACCCTGCGAGGTGGCATTCATGCAACCTCCGGAGGTGGTACTGATACCACCTCCGGAGTGACCTGCGGTTTTACGGCTCCAGAGCCCGAAATCGGGGTGAAAACCGGGGCCGAAATCGGGGCTGAGGACCCCCGATTTTCACCCCGGATCCGCGGTTCGACCCCGCCCGGTTTCCGGCCCGGTTTCCGCACCCGGTTTCCGGCCCGGTCACGCGTCCGCCGACGGCGCGGTCGCGGCCGGCCAGGCGGCGAACCCGACCCACATCCACGGCCACTCCCGGATGTGCCCGATCACCTTCTCCGCCGGCACCGTGACGTCCCGCGCCTCCCCGGCCTCCCAGGCCGACAGCCGCAGCCGCACGTACGCCACGTCCCACAGCACCGCCGTGTACGGCTCGCCGTCGCCGTCCAGGGCCAGGAGGAAGCCGTAGCCCTCGGCGGTCGGCTGCAGCTCGGCGACCGCGCACAGCGCGAGGTAGGCCGCGGGCCCGTGGAAGTCGTCGGCGGTGGCGAGCATGGCTCCGTGAATCGCGATCACATCGTCCTCATCTCGGGTCGGGCACCGCCTGGCGGCGGCGCAGGGCACACACGGCGAGGCCCCGCCGGCGGATCCGACGGGGCCTCGAAGGGGGAAAGCGACCCTGTCAGCAATCCGCTGACAGGGGTGGGAAGGGTGCCGAGCCCGTGCTCAGGGCACGCCAAAACCCCGGTCCGGCCCGGGGAGATCCGGGCGGACCGGGTGTCAGGTGAAGCGGTGGAGGGGAGAGCCCGCAGGCCCTCCCCGTCCCGTCAGTGCGCCGCGGCCAGGTCCTCGTGCTCAGCCATCTGCGCACCCCGGCAGACGCCGCACAGCCCGTCCTGGGCTTCCGTCGTACGGCCGCAGGGGTCGCCGTTCCAGCGCACCCCCGTGCAGGGCGCCGGGTCCGCGCCGTACATGACCGGCATGGCCGGGACGGCCGGGGCCGTCTCCGGAGCGGCAGGCGGCTCCTGGGGGCGGTCGTGCCGGTCGTCGTCCAGCGTCGCCATCCGCAGCCGGTGCACCGCCGTGGCGGCGGACCGCGCCGCCATCTGCGCCGCCAGGAACTGACCGAGGCCGTCGGCCCCGCCCTGCCGGGCCCGCTCGCGTGCCTGCTCCGCCTCGCCGAGCACCCTCTCCCGCGCGTCCGCCCACTCGGCGGGCACCTTCGCCATCGCGGCGACGTCGGCGACGGCCTTCTCCGCCGCCCCGGCGATGTCCCGCTCGAACCCGGTCACGCACGCCGGGCACAGCGCGCCCTCGGTCCCCCGGTCCTGCTCGCACCCGGGGCACAGCGGCCGGGCGGCAGCCGCGGCCGCCGCCTCCTTCTTCGCCTCACGCGCGGCCTTGTGGCTCGCCTTGTAGTCCTTGCCGCGCTCGAGGCACAGCACGCACGGCTCGCCGTCCGCCAGGAGCTCGCCGTCCTCGCACCCCGGGTCCGGGCACTCGCCGTGCCGCAGCATCGCCACCGCCGCGCCCACCGGACGCTCCAGACGGCCCGTCTCGAACTTCTCGGCGTACCCGTGTGTCGTCCAGCGCCGCAGCACTCGTGAGACCAGCTGCTCGGCGGTCCGCTCCTTCAGGGCCTTCGTCACCGCCGTCACCAGCGTCTTCGGCGCGTCGGTGTGCGCGGTCTCGCGCATCGCCTCCCGCAGCTCCGGACGGAACGCCGCCAGGACCTGCAGCACCTCCGGAGCCAGCGCCACCGCGGCGGTCTTCTTCCGTGCCTCGCGGGCCGGGGCGGGCTTCGGCTTCGTCGCGGGCTTCGCCTGCGCCGGAACCGTCGCGGCCGCCGTCTTCTTCGCGGCCTCCGTGCGGCCCTCCCACTTCGCGGCCGCCTTGAACTCCGGGTGGGCGTTGTAGAAGTCCCGCAGCCGCAGCTGGCCCTCGTAGCCGGCCGGAGGGTTGAAGCGGACGAAGTACTTGTACCCCTGGCGCATCCCGCCCGCGTACCGGTACTTCTCCGTCCTGATCGCGCCGAGCGCCTCCAGCTCCTTGCGGTAGGTGGCCACCTGCCGGTCGTCCGAGAGCTCCAGGACCACCGCGATGGCCTTCTGCTTCGGGCAGGCGATCCGCCGGTTCGGGTTCTGGATGTTCGAGTTGATGTGCTCGGCGAGGAAGGCGTACATCAGGTAAGCCTTCGCGGAAAGGCCCGCCAACATCACCCACACCGGCACCGGCGTGTGGACAGTGGGCCAGTCCTCGCCCACCAGTTCGTCGCCCTGGTCCTCGCCGTACCCGTCGTCGTACGGCTCGTCGAAGTCGCTCATCGGGCCACCCCCGAAACCGAGGCGGCGGCATTGCGGACGGTGCGCGCGAGCGGGGGCATGTTGGGAATGACCTGGGTGTACTCGCCGAAGCGGACACCCCCACGAATGGGTGACGGTGTGATGGCCGCAACGCGGACCCTGCCGGAAAAACGTCGGCCGAACCGGTCAAAACGCGCCGTACTGACCTTGACGATTGATGAGTCGGACTGGTTGAGCCCGGCTGTCTTGCGTACCCTCATGTTGAGCCTTCTCCACCTTTACTGGAGAGCTTCGACGACTGCCGGATGTGAGAGTCCGGGTGGTCCGTACATGGCCCCGTCGGTGACGGGGCCTTTTACGTGGTTCAGCCAGTGAGAGATGGCTGACGACACGCGTGCATCTTCCTCTTCCTACATCGAACTCCAACGCCTGAACACACGGTTTGTTGCTGGGTCTTCCGATTTCCCGCCCGGCGGGCAGGTTTCGAGCATCACGTCCCGTCACGCGGGACGACAGCCGTCAGGGCTCCTTCGTCGAAGCCATGCTCGGCACGGTGGGCACGGCGCTGCGCCGCCCACCCGGAGACGACAGTCGGCTGGGTGGACGTCCGGACGTGCCGGAACCCCTGCCCGAGGTAGTACGTCTGCAGCTGGGTGTTCGTCGTCCAGGCGTCAAGCCGGAGCCAGGTGACACCCTGGCGGGCAGCTTGATCACCAGCCCAGTCCAAGAGCCGCGGGCCGAGGCCGGCACCCGCGTACTTCCGGTCCACGGTCAGCTTGTGCACGTACAGCGCCGACTCGGCGCGATCCTCCGCCGTCCAGAGGCGTTCGTCCGCGTCGCGGTCGAGCGTGATGGTCGCAGCAGCGTCGGCGGCCTGGTGCTCCTTGAGCAGGTAGACCTCCCCGGCCCGGATGCTGGCCATGATGTGGTCCGCGGGGAACGGCTTGGCCCACTGGTCAGTGCCCAGCGAGCTCAGCCAAACCGCACTGTCAGTCCGGAACTTGAGCAGGCGCGGCACGTCCGCCAGCTCGGCGCGTACGAGGATCAAGAGTCGGTCGCCTCTCCGGGCATCGGGTACTTGTCCCGCTCGAAGACGATCACATGCCGGTCGGCGGCGAGGATGTTCACCGTCACCTGCACAGGCGTCTCGTCACGGTCGAATGTGGTGACGATGTGCTCGATCACCCAGGTTCCGGCCTGCAGCTTGAGGCGCTCGACTTCGGCAGCCCTCGGCGGGCGGACGTAGATCTCATCCAGCGCCTTGACGAGCTCCCTGCCGAGATCGGCGAGCACCTGGTTGGTGCCGCGAGCGACATCGGCGGGACTCATCCAGTCGCTCCCTTCGACCAGGGCGAGGGGCACGTACGAGTCGTTGAGGTTGTAGATCTCGCCCTCGATGCTCCGGGTTCGGAACCGTACGGCGACTTCCTCACCCTCGGGGAGCTGCAACCGACTACGGATCGCTTCGTCGGGGACTGCGGTCGTGATGTCGATCTTCTGGCTTCCGGCCCGACCCTCAGCGGAGAGCATCTTCGTGAAGATGTCGACGTTCGGCGGGAGTCGCTTGAACTCCTGCTGCGGGCGATAGACCAGCGGTTTCCACTCACGGACGAACACTCCCGCGCCCTGCTTACCCACGACGACGCCCTCCGCCTTGAGGAGAGCGACGACGCGAGCGATGGCCTGCCCGCTGATCCCGTAGTGCTCAACCAGAAAGCGGGTGGAGGGCAACTTGCTGCCCGGGGGAAACTCCCCCGCGTCGATGCGGGACCGCAGGTCAGCGGCGATCGCATTGATACGCGGGGTCGTGTCGTGTGGAGCACGGCTCTTCGTCATGACCGCACCTTAGCCCAACTTCTCATGAGAAGTTAAGAGGGTCAGTCCCGTGTTCGCGAATAGCTGTAGACGCTCCACCGGTCCCCAGGGGCCAGGTACTCGCCGAACTCGATGACCTCCCCCTCGGAGTCGCGTGTCGTGTTGCGGCCCACGACCAGAGCGGTCCCCTCGGCGACGCCGAGCGCGTCAGCCTCTTCGGCGGACGCGTTCTTCGCGCCGATCTGGTCCTGGCCGTCGACCCAGGCCCGGCCGGTCGCCTGCTCGATGGCACCCGGCGTGCCGCCCGGGATGCGCTCCGCCTGGAGAAGGGCCGGCACCGCTTCGGCCAGCTCGGCATGGAACCAGCTGACGGACGAGCTGACAGGCCCGTCCTCGTTGTGGGTCACGCGGTAGCGACGGATAGCCTCCGCACCTTCGGCGATCCCGAGGGCCTCGGCGACGTGGGTCGGGGCCGGGGCGAGGCCGGCGGACTTGATGACGGCGTGCTGGCCGGGGGGATAGATCCGCCCGGTCTTGCTCATGGTCTGCAGCCGGTCGGCCGGTGAGTGGTGGAGGCGGGCGCGGGCCCGGACCACGGTGCCGATGCCCTGAAGGGATTCGACGAGCCCTTCAGAGCGGAGGGAGGCGAGGACCTTGGTCGCCGTCGCGCGGGAGATCCCCCAGTCCTCGGCGATCTGCCGTTCGCTCGGAACGGTGTCCCCCTCGGCGAGTTCACCCCTGACGATGCGTGCGCGCAGGTCGTTCACCACCTGCATGTAAGGCGGGATTGGACGGTCAATCTCAGGCATAACGGGATTCTCCTCCTGGTCTGGCTTAGGCCACTGCCAGGTTAGCGGCTCACGTACTTGACGTGGATTGTGGCATAGGCCACCGTAGACCCACCACCGTTTGGGGGTGCCGGGCACGACACACCCAAACAACTTCTCATGAGAAGTGGTTGACGGGGGCGGGTGATCGCCCTAACGTCTTCCTCAGCACTTCTCATGAGAAGTGCGGCAAGGCGAAAAAACCCCATGTCAACGCCGGGGCACCGCCATGCCAAAAACGGCGACACCGGACTGCCTCGGAGCTGTACCGAACCCGGTGTACCGAGAAGAAATCCACAGAGTGCTTTGAAAGGGATACCGCCGAGAGCCCCACGAAGGGAGTGATGGGGGCGAGGCGGATGGCGATCCAAGGGCGGACCCAGGTTCGGGTCTCTGCGGAGAAGGGGTTCGACTCCCTACCCGCCCACGCACCACTGCCCATGTGCCCGAATGAAGCGGCCCCCCGGCCGGCCTGCAAGCAAGACCGGGGAGCCGCACGGGCCGTCAACCCATCTGAGAGGAAACCGACCCGTGAACGTCATCGTTGCAGGACAGCGCATCGTGAGCGAGACCGAGTTCGCCGAGGCTGCGATGGGCTTCGACGGATTCACCCCGACCGAGGCCGACCTCAAGGACTTCGCCGAGTTCGTCGCCGAGGGCTACGGCCCCGCCGACCTGCACAACGAGGTCGACGCCACGAACGACTTCTACTTCCGCCGCCGCAAGCCGATCGCCCGCCGTCGCCGCAAGGCGCAGGGTGGTTCCGCCACCGTCGTCCCGCTGCCGCGCCTCGGCGCCGGCCTCGCCGAGGACCGGAAGGGGCGGGCGGCATGAGGACCCCCTTCGGAACCTGGATCTACCTGCTGCTCGTCATCTGCGGCGGCGCCTGGGTGCTGGGACTCCACACCGCCTGGTGGCAGCGCGGCCTGGCCGTGGCCGCCGTGATCGGACTGTCCGCCGCCGACGCCGCGCACACCGCGATCGTCTCCGAGCTGCGCGAGCGCGCCGCCCACGGACTCGACTCCCTGTCGACATGGATCCGGGGCCCGCTGGCCATAGCGGGCGGCGCCTGGATCGCGGGCCTCAACCTCCCGGCCACCGGCCGCGTCACCCTCGCGGCCGCCGTCCTGGCCGTACTCCTCTTCGAGCGGTCGATGACCGCCGCCGCCCCGGTCGCCCGGGGCGCGCGGTGAACGCCGGGCAGCGGCTGGTCCGCTGGCTCCTGACATACGTCGTCGACGCCGACGGCATCCGCCTGATGATCCGCCAGCCCAAGCAGTGGCTGCTGACCCGCGCTCACCACGCGTGGATCGGCCTCGCGCCGCTCGCGCTGGTCGCTGGCGGCTCCTACTTCGGCCGGTACAGCCCGTACTGGCTCTGGACGATCGCCGTGATCTACGGCATCGGCAGCTTCGGCACCGACCTGGTCGGCAACCTCGCCCACGGGCTGTGGCAGCGCGGCCGGATCTGGCAGGACACGATCTGCCCCTGCTGCGACGAGCACGGCGGCGGCGGGTGGTTCGAGTTCCCCGACCTCTCCCCCGACGGCCCGGAGGACCACGGGCGTACGCCCGATGAGGCGCCCCGGCCGTCCCTGATCACCATCACGACCCCCCGCGAGCGTTCGGCCCAGGCCGCGTACGCCGCGATGAACCTGGAGGGCCTGCGATGAGCGAGGCAACCACCTACCGCGGCCGCGAGCAGATGGACGCGGTCAAGGCCAAGGCGGCACAGGCTGAGGCCGCCGCCACGTCCCGCCGCACCAACGCGCTCACCTCGATCGAGATCGAGGAGGCGCGCGAGAAGGCCGCCGAGCGCAAGGACCTGCGCGCGCAGGCGGCGAAGACCAAGAAGCAGGAAGAGAAGACGAAGCGCCGCGAGAAGGCGGCGCTCGCCCGCAAGGCCCGCAACGAGCGGCTCGCCGCGGCGATCGGGCAGCCGCTGCCGTGGGTGATGACGGTGGTGATCACCTCGATCGCCTTCGCGTTCCCCGGGCAGTTCTCGGCGGTGGTCGGCCTCGGCGTGGTCTGGGTGCTGGCGCTGATGGTGCCGGTGTTCATCGAGGGCGCGACGTGGGCCATGGCCTGGCTGCGCAAGTGGGCCGTCGCCAACAACAAGCCCGCCAAGCTCTACACGATCATGACGTGGCTGTTCGCGTCGGTCGCGGCCGGGCTGAACGCCTGGCACCACCTGGACCAGCCGCAGCTCGCGGTCGTGTTCGCCGCCAGCTCGCTGTTCGGGGTGGCGGTCTGGGAGATCTACATGCACTCCCAGCAGCACGCCGCCGGCGGACGCGACGCCGCTGAGATCAAGCTCGCGCTGCAGCGCCGGTTCCGGCACCCGAGGGTCTCGCGCCGGGCGTCGTGGCTGCGGACGGCGACGATCCCGGCGATGAACGAGTCCGACGCGTGGAACATCGCGTGGCGGCAGATCCGGGGTACCGAGCCGGGGCTCACGAAGCGGACGCTCAAGCGGCACAACAGGCTCGCGGGCAAGATCGCAGAGCACGCCGAGAAGGCGTGCGAGCCGCGCCTGTCCGCGTCGCTGGATCTGTTCGCGGCGCCGCTGGAACCGGTCCGCGAGGTCGGCCCCGCGCAGGCGTGGGCGATCGACCCGCAGGCCATCGAGCGGATCCTCACGGACCCCGCGCTCGCGGCTCGCACGGCTCGCGCAGAGGCTTCCGCGAAGGCGATCGATTCGGCTAGCGGCAATGCCGCTGAAACGCTCGCGCAGGGCTCGCAGGAGCCCCGCACGCGCACGGCGAAGCCGCAGGTCACGCCCAACAACCCCCCGGCCGCGCGAGGCCGGGAGAAGGGCGACCAGGACGGTTCCGCGAAGCAGGCCCGCGCGGCCCGCACGCTCGCGGCGGAGACCGCCCGCGCGGCCACCCCGGAGCAGGCCGAAGCCGCGAAGCGCACGGCTCGCGAGTGGGTGCTTGAGCAGCTGCGCGCGGGCCGCGAGGTCCACTGGAAGGACGTGCAGCGGTACTTCGAGAAGGAGGTCCCCGAGCTCCAGCAGCGGATGGTGCGCGGGGAGACCTGGTGCCGTACGCGCATCAAGGAGGCCGAAGCCGAGCACGGCGGTGACAAGCCGCTGCAGCTGGTCGGCTGATGGGCGCGGTCCGCAAGTACTGGGACCCCGAGGGCGAGCGCTTCGGCCTGCCGACGTGGCCCTGGAAATGGGCGCCCTCGCACTACAAAACGCGTGACCAGCTGGTCGCGATGGGGCTGCGGCCCCACCAGCCGATCGCCGCACAGGTGATGTGGGACAGCAAGCGCGGCGTGCGCCGCGCGTACCTGTTCGACGTCGCCCTGGCGGGCCCGCCCAAGGCGCGGTCCGCCGGCCAGGTCGCCTCGCTGGAGGCGGCTCGGCGCAAGCGGCGCACCTGCCCGACCTGCGGGCGGGAGCGGGAGTACTACCTGTCGACCGCGCTCAAGGAGTGCACGACGTGCGCGGACGGTCTCGCGGCCGCCGCCTGAACCATCCGAACCGCGCGGGCCCCGGCACTCACTTGCCGGCGGGGGCCGGGGCCCGCGCTCACCTCGCCAGGAGGCATCACCAGCATGACTGAGATCGACGAGCGCCCGGCCGCGACCGGCCAGCCCCGCAACACGGTGATCGACGCCGCCGAACTGGTGGTGTCCACCCAGTTCGGCTCCACCTCGATGCTGCAGCGCAAGCTCCGGGTCGGATTCGCCGAGGCGGGCGCGCTGATGGAGGCGCTGTTCCGGCTGAACATCGTCGGCCCCGCCGACGGCTCCAAGGCCCGCGAGGTCCTCGTGAAGACGTGGGACCTGCCCGACCTCCTGCGGGAGCTGGAGGCCAACCCGCCGGCCCCGGTCGGCGGCGACAAGGTCGTCACCCTCGCCGACTACCGCGCCACCGAGGACCCGACCGCGCCCATCCCGGCCGCGGCCATCCCGCTGGTCGACTTCACCAAGGCCGACCCCGACGAGCTCGCCGAGGAGGTCTACGACCAGGAGGACGACGAGGACCTGGTCGACGAGGACGACGACGATGAGGTCCTCGTCGACGACGACGAGCCGGTGCCGGCCGCAGCGGAGAAGGCGGCGGAGGACTGGGAGCCGAACTTCCGGGAGCGGCTGCGCGAACTGCCGCAGATCCCGGCCACGTTCCGCTCCAAGGCGGCGTTCGGCCAGGCCGTACGCGACCTCGGCAACGACACCAAGCACGGCGCCTTCCACGTGGTCACCCACTCGCCGAAGTACGCCGGGCGGGAGGTCAAGCGGGCGGCGAAGTTCTACACCCGCAGCGCGGGCACCACCGCACAGTGGATCTACGCCCGGGAGCACAAGCTCCTGGTCCAGCAGGCGTGGGCGGCCAAGCAGAAGAACGCCGCGCTGATCATGTCGACGACCAAGGCCATGTACAAGGAGCGCACCCGCCGCACCGTGCGGGCCGCGGGCCTGGCCCTGGCGGCCGCGGTCGTGACCGCGATCGAGTTCGGCGCGATCTGGTACCTCAGCCCGGACTGGATGCGGCCCTTCGCCTGGGGCCCGGCCCTGGCCGTGGTGACCACGCTGGTCGGCATCGGCGCGGTCGCCGAGCGCATCCGCACCCGCGTCGCGCCGGTCGAGGGCGACGCGTACGAGGCGGAGGCGGCCGACGACGACCCGTTCCCGATCGCGGATGCCCGCTCGCGCGCCGAGGCCGTCGACTGCGTGCGCCGCACGCTGGCCGCCAACGGCATCAACGTCGGCGCGGTCGTGCGGCCCCACCGCCACCGCTGGGGCTGGGAGATCACCGTCCGGCAGAAGTCCGGCACGCCCGCCGAGCTCGTCACCAAGGCTGGCGCGATGGAGACCCAGTTCGGCCTCGGCGTCGACCGGCTCCTGGTCCAGCCGCACAAGGCGGTCCGCTCGGACTCCACCCTGCGGCTGGTGCAGAAGAACCCGTTCGCCGGGATGGGCGAGCTGGAGAAGGTGAAGCCCGGCTCGCTGACCATCACCGAGCCGCTGCTGATCGCCCGCCGCATGGACGCCATGCCGTTCCTGCTGCCCGCGCTCGGCAGCCACGTCCTGGTCGTCGGCGGGCCCGGTTCGGGCAAGTCGATGCTGCTGCGGGCGATCGCCTCCCGGGTCGCCGACTGCTACGACGCGCAGCTGTGGGACGTCGACCCGGTCGGCCCCGGCCTGGACGCCCTCGGTCCCTCAGTCGCCCGCAAGGCCCGCAGCATGGAGCAGATCGAGAAGCTGCTCGAAGACGCGCTGAATATCGCCCGGGTCCGCGCGACGAACGTCCTGGCCTGGGGGCACGGCGACAACTGGCGGCCCTCCGCCAAGGAGCCCGCCCTGGTCGTGATGCTGGACGAATACAAGTCCCTATCGGATTACGCGAAGGAACTGGTCGTCGAGATTTTCGGCGTCGGCCGCAAATCCCGCGTCACGGTCATCATCGGCTCGCTGTACGGCACCGCCGACGCAATCGGTGAGGCCGTCGCGACGGCGGTCGCGGTCCGCATCATGCTCCCCTGCCGCAGCCAGGACATTCAGCTGGTATTCGGCACCGGCGCGGGCGCCGAGGGATGGCGCCCGGACCGGCTGCACCCGCTGGTGGAGGGCGAGGACCCGGACGAGTCCGATGTCGGCTGCTGCTACATCCGCGGCGGCGGCTCGAAGGAGCCCCTGATTTACCGCTCCTATCCGCTGGACCCGAAGGCGGCTTACGCCCGCGGCGTGGCCCGCGCCGAGGTCGGCCTTCCCCAGCTGGACCGCCGCTCGCTCACCGCAGCCGGGGTCAAGGCCCCGGAGCTGCCCAAGGTGGCCGACGTGCCGGCCCCGGAGGCGACCGAGCCGGAGGCCCTGTCGCTGGACGACCCGGCGCTGGAGCTGCTGATGGACGCGCTGGACGGCGTCGACGCGGTCGGCGCGGTCAGCCGCGACGGCAACGGCCGGGGCCACCTGGACACCCTCGCCGCCTGGCTGGCGGCGGAGTACCCGGACGCGTACGGCGACTGGGACCAGGCCCGCCTGTCCAAGGAGCTCAAGGCCGCCGGCGCCAAGGTCCACGGCTCCATCCGCGTCGGCTCCGAGGGCCCGCGCACCGGCATCAAGGGCGAGGAGATCGCCGAGCTGATCAAGGAGGCGCAGGACGCCGCCGAGGCAGCCGCAGAGGGCGAGAGCTCCGAGTCCTGACTGTAGAACCGCAGGTCAGCGGCCTCTACCTACCTCTCTACACCCCGCTCTCACCCCCGCACCTGCTCTACGTAGAGCAGGTGAGAGAGCCCCGGAGAGACCCCCGTAGAGGCCGCTGACCTGCACAAACACCGCTGTAGCGCGGTTGTAGAGCGTCCGAGAGGCCCGAAAGGCCCGGAATGCTCCCAGACTCTTTGTGATCTTGAAGGAGGCCCCGCGATGGGCGACGCAGCTACCGCCCGAGCCCGTACGGCCCCCGCCCCGAAGAAGGCGGCGGCCAAGAAGACGGCGGCACCCCGGACCGCCGCGAAGAAGGCGGTCCCGGCCGCCAGGACGCCCCGGAAGGCGGCGGCCCGCAAGACGACCGCCGCGAGGCCGGCCCCGACCGAGCCGACCGCGCTCGCCGAGGCGATCGCCGCCCGCCAGGCCCAGCCCGGCTTCGACGCCGACCAGCTGCTCGCCAACTCCACCCAGGCGCCGCCGAAGAAGGCGGTGCCGCGCAAGGCGGCGGCCCGGAAGGCCACCGCCGCGAAGAAGACGCCCGCCGCCCCGGCGGTGAAGAAGACGCCCGCGAAGAAGGCGGTGCCGAGGAAGAAGGCGGCGAAGAAGCCGGTCCGCGCCTCGGCGGCGAAGGCCGGCACCAGCCGGGCGAAGAAGTTCACCCGGACCGTGAAGTACGCCAGGAAGCACCCGTTCACCGCCTCCCTCGCCGTGCTCCTGGTCGTCACCACCGTCGCCTGGCGCGGCGTGAAGGGCGGCGGTCGTCTGCTCAAGTCCGGCGTCACCAAGGCGTGGGCCAAGGGCGAGGACGACCGCATCAACCGCCGTGCGGCGAAGAAGGCCGCCGACGCCACGGCCGCCGGTCACAAGGGGTGCCCGGCCTGCAAGGGCACCGGCGTCCTGCCCAAGCACAACGCCGATGGCACGTGGGCCGGTTCGGTCCGCTGCACCAAGTCCGCCGCCCGCCGCGTTGCCGCCCGCCGCAGCGCCTGACCGGGGAGGATCCCGTGCAGGAATGGACCACTGACACCCCGTGGGGCGTCATCACCCCGTACTGGCTGCTCGTTGAGGGCAAATGGCGTCTGGCGGACGTCATCGGCCCCTGGTTCGGCGAGTACGTCACCTGCCCGTTCTGCGAGAACCAGAAGGGGCTCGTCTTCGAGACCGACTCCAGTCGGCTCGGCGAGATGTGTGACATCACCTGCCCCCGGCCGTGCGGGAAGAAGTTCCAGATCCTGGAAATCACCGGCTACGACCTGCAGCAGCGCCTGGCCTTCCTCGCGGGTGAGGAGATCGACCCCACCTGGGAGGCGAAGATCCACGCCGAGGACCCCAGTCGGACCAGCGGCCCGCAGCCGCCAGGAGCCGACGACGACGCCGACGAACCGGAGCCCGCCCCGGCCGCCGCCAGCGCGGCCGCCCCGCGGTTGCGGACCGCCGGCCGACGCGAGAACCGCGGCGTAGTCGTCGGCCGGGGCGAGAAGGTCACCGGCCCGGTGCAGGCCAACGCCGGAAGCACCACCGGCGCCCGGCGGCCCGCCCCGAAGTCGTCGCCCCGGGCGACCCAGAGGGCCGTCGACGAGGCGACCCGCCCCACGCCAGGCACCCGCGTCTACCGCAACGACGGCATCGTCAACACCGGCGTCCTGGTCGTCGGCGACAACAACCGCCAGATCAACGTCCGCGCCGACGGCAAGGGCGGCGGCCAGGTCACCGTCGACGGCCAGCCGGTCACCTCCGGCGGCCGCGTCCCGCGCAAGGTCGCCGCCCGAGCCGAGCGTGCCGCCCGCGACGCCGTCCGCCAGGCCGGAGGGCAGGGCGCCGGCCCCGGCGAGGTCCGCATCCACGGCGAGAACAACAGCGTCGTCACCACGACCACCAGCGGCGACCAGGTCCAGGTCACCCGCTCCACCAGTAGGAAGGACTGACCGTGCTCACCGTCTCCGCCGTCGTGGTCTTCGTGCTCGCCGAGGTCGGGCTGATCTGGAAAGGCGGTCTGAAGTGGTGGCACGCGGCGGTCTGCAACATCGCCGCCCTTTACCTCGCCGCCACCTCCATGGGGCCCTCGCTGTACGGCGGGCTGGAGAGTGCCGCACAGATGCTCGGCGAGATCCGTTTCTGATACCGGATGAGCGAGCTAGGACTCTCTCTTTTCTGCTAGCGGAAAAGCTCTCTGTTCCGTGATCTGTTCAGCGTGCTATCACGCGAGCTGGACAGATCACGTCATTGAAAGCGGTACAGCTAGCGCAGTCGATATTGATTCTGGAAGCGCAAACGCTCGCACTCGCCCCTGTCAGTGATCCGCTGACAGTCGTGATTCCCCGTTCAGTCCCTGCCCCGTGCCACGCAACGGAAGGAGACCCCCTTCGTGGGCGTCAAGTACGTGATAGTCGAGCCCGATCCGCCCGGCTGGTGGGCCCGCAACAAGCTCAAGACCGTTGTGGTCCTGGCCGTGGTCGCCGTGGCCTACCTCAACGGCCGAGAGAACGGATCCGCCAGCGGCCCGCAGCCGCGGCCCACCCCATCGCCCTCGGCGAGCGTCAGCCGCAGCGCGGCGCCGTAGCCCGGCCGATCCCGCCGGCCCCGGAGCGCCTCTCACCGTTCCGGGACCAGGCGGGGACGCCCGGTCACCCCGACCGGCGCCCGCCGCTTGATGAAGGAGAGCACCGTGTCCGTCTCCGACTTCCTCGCCCGTCTGCAGGGCAAGCGGGCCGCGTTCGACACCACCGGCGAGGTCGCCGAGCTCCTGGACGCGCAGTTCGAGCGCGCCCGCGACAGCCGCCTCCCGGTCCACCTGCAGCGCACCGCGCGCCTGGAGGAACGCCTCGCCTTCCAGCCCGGCCTGGTCGACGCCCGCGCCAAGACCGCCGATCTCGCGCTGTACGCCGAGGCCCTGATCACCGCCGCCCGCTCCGCCGGGCACGCCGACCTCGCCGAGCGCCTGGACGGCGTCGCCGAAGCGCTGCACGAGGCCGTCTCCGAGCTCGCCGCCGCCACCCACGCGACCGTGCCCGTCCCGCAGGTGCCCCTCGCGTACGCGGCCTGACCTGCACCAACAAAAAAAGCATCCTCGAAAGATGCCGAACGCTTGAAACGCATCCTTCAAGGATGCATTATTGAGGTGCGGGGGTCGCCCGGCCCCCGCACTCCCGACCAAGGAGCTCGCCTTGAGCACGCAGAAGATGCACACCGCCGCCGCCGGTCCGATCGAGCTGGACCTGTCGGTCTCCAACGGCGCGATCAACGTGCACGTCAACCCGAAGGCCGTCCACGCCACGGTCACGGTGCACACCGCCGCCACCGAGGGCCCGGTCGCCGACGCGGTCAACGACACGAAGTTCACCGAGAACGGCAGCAAGCTCACCGTCTCCGTCCCCGACGACCTGGCGGGCGGCGGCTTCTCCAGCACCACGGTCCAGATCGGCGGGAGCACCTTCAGCTTCAACGGCGGGATCGTCAACACCGGCAGCATGACCGGCGTGACGATCAGCGACGGGGACGTCTGGGTCGGCGGCCGCCAGGTCGTGGCCGGCGGACGGGTCGTCGCCGAGGCGGGCACCGCCGTGGGCGGCGGGACCGGCACGATCACGGTCGACGTCGTCCTGCCTCCCCGGTCCTCGCTGGCCGTCAGCACGAAGAACGCCGAGACGACCGTGCGCGGTGACCTGGAGGTGATCCGCTTCGACGCCCGCAACGGCTCGCTGCAGGCGACGAGCGCCAAGGTCCTGGAGGCAGAGACCCACAACGGTTCCGTCCTGGTCGACCGGGTCGACGACGAGCTGGAGGCGAGCACGCACAACGGCTCCATCACCATCGGCGCCTACAACGGCCGTCGCGGCTCCGCCCGTACGCACAACGGCGACGTGACGATCAGCGCCACCCCGGCGTCGTCCGGCAGGCTCGCCGCCCGCACCCACAACGGCAACATCCGGGTGCGCGGCGCCTCCCACCTGGACCTGAAGACGTCCACGCACAACGGCCGCGTCTGGTAGTTCCGCCCCGGGGCGGCCGCCTTCTGGCTACCAACCTCACCGGCCGCCCCGGGCCTCCCAACCCGCTCCAAGAGGAGCAGGGGGCAGACACATCGTCCCTCAATCCCCGGATGGAGCACCCCATGACCCCGCGCCCCGACGAGCAGGCCCGTACCGAACTGCGCGACCTGGTCGCCAAGGCCGCCAAGCGCCGTGACGACGAACACGAGCGAGTCGAGACCGAGTTCTGGCAGGAGATCGACGCCCTGCAGCAGCGCTACCACGGCGCTCAGCAGGACATCGCCGACGCCCTGGACGTCAAGCGCAACCAGATCCTGCGGCAGACCAAGCGCTACCGGTCCACCGGTCAGCCCGCCGCCGACTGACCCCCCGGCCGCCGTTCCGGCCCGGCTCCCCCGGGCCGGAACGGCACCCGCCGGGAGACGCCCCGAGGAGGGCCCGATGCCTCAGTACCCCCCGGCTCCCGGCGAGATGCCGGCCCCCCGGACGCCCGCGACCTTCCTGCGCGAGCACGCCGCGTACGCCACCACCGCCGTCTCCGCCGGCACCCTGTTGACGCTGGCGAGGATCTGGAACGAGCAGGGCGCCGAGCACAGCACCGGCGCCGCCGCCCTGATGCTCGCCTTCGGCGGCGCGAGCGGCTTCTTCGCCATCCGCCTGGACGACCCCACCGCGCAGACCGTGTTCGCCTCCGGTGCGCTGACCTTCGGCGCCCTGTCGGTCGCCACGTACTCCGACCCGATCGCCCCCGCGCTGATCATCTGGGCTGTCGCCCTGATCGCCTCCTGCGTGATGATCGGCCGTTCCCACCGCGAGGACCACCGCGTCATGCGGGCCCACCTCAACGACATCGAGGCCCGCAACCTGGAGCGCAGCGCCGACCTGGCCATCGCGAAGGTCAGCGCCAAGGCCGCCGTGGACGTCGCCCGCGAGCAGGGCGCCCTGGCGGCCGCGCTCGAAGAAGCCCGTATCCACCGCGCCGCCCTGGACGAGAACGGCGACATCGACCCGATGGCGATGCTCCGGGCGAGCGGGCAGCTCCCGCCCCTGCGGGTCGTCAAGGACGACGACGTCCGCCGCACCGCCTGACCGGCTGGCCGGTAGCCCACGGTCCGCGACGCTGCGCGCGGGCCCTGGAGATCTGACCAGCACCACTCGCACGCCCACCTCACCGAACAGGAGAAATCCGATGGCGAGCAAGAAGGCGCTGAATCCGCCGAAGGGCCAGTGCCGCCAGTGCTGGCTGCACGCCTACGACAGCCGCGAGCAGCACAAGCACCTCAAGCCCCGCGAGGACTGCCCGGCGTGCGTGGCCCACATGGGCGGTCGCTGCCCCGACAACATGATCGTGAAGGGCTGACCATGAAGTTTCCCTGGATGAGCGGCGCGGACAAGCGGCGCTGGCGTTCGGCCGCCGGACTGAAGGACTTAGGCAGTCTCGTGGCGTCCTGGCTGATCGGCGACATCGCCAGTCAGCCCGGCTACCAGCCCAACTGCGGGCCCGAAGAGGAGACTCAGCACCTCATTCCGGTGCTGGTGGCCGTCAACCGGCTCGGCTACGTCACCGACAGCTCCCAGCCCGGATTCGCCGGGTACGGCTACGACCACCACTGGTGGGAGCAGCGCGCCGCCGTCTCCGGTCTGGTCGACGACCCGCAGCTGCGCGAGCGCTTGGTGGCCGCCGCCGAGTTGGCCGGCCTCACCGTCGTCCTGCACGACATGACGCCCCGTCGGCACGCCGAGGGCGTTCCCGTCACCCGCTCCCTGGGTCGTGTCTACACGGCGTTCGGCAGCTTCCTGCCCGTCCGTGACCTGCGGACCATCTGGTCCCCGCAGATCATCGGCCGACGTGCCTTCGGCAAGGTCGCCGAAGCGTGGCAGCTCACGCTCATCGACCCCAAGTGGGGCCGTGACGACGTCCTGTGGGAGGCCCTGGCGGAGGTCGTGCGGCAGTACCGCCTCGAAGCCGTCGAGAAAGAGGCCCGGCTGTCCCGCGAGGCACTGACCCACGAGAACCTCTGCCGCCGCTACGCGAACCCCTTCCTCGCTCGCCCCCTGGTCAAGGAGTGGCACGCAGAGCGGCTGAGCGCGGCGATCGACGAGGCGAAGCTCAGCGGCTGCACGGAGGCCGACATCGCGCTGGTCGTCGGCTGCGAGTGCGACTGATCTGCCCCTCCCCCGTGCCGACCGGCGCCATGACGGGCCGGGCGGTGCGGGGGACCGGACAGCCCGGCCCCCGCAGAGATCAGAGCGAAGGAGGGACGCCATGGCGCACTGGGAGATCAAGATCCCCACCGTCACCGAAGGCCAGCGGACCGGCGTCCAGGTGTTCATGTACCCGGCGGACAGGTTCCGCGTCCGGAGCGAGGCCGTGAAGCAGGCCCGCGCGGACTTCGACAGCGAGGACGCGGTCCGGCACCGCGGCGGAGCCGTCGCCGGTGCCGACGCCATCACGGCGGTCTGGCACGACCCGCTGATTTGAATTCGCCCCGGGGCGGTCGCACCACGACCAAGCAGCCGGCCGCCCCGGGCCCATCCGACCCCATCACTGAGGAGGGACTCCCTTCATGATGCACGTCGCTCCCTTACGGCAGGTGCGCACGCTGATTCTCGCGGCCGCCGTACCGCTGAGCCTGGCGGCCCTGGCCCTGGACGCGCACCGGTCGCGTGTCCAACTGAGGCAGGCCCGCCTGGACCCGCTCACCCAGCTTCCCAACCGTTCCGCCCTGGAGACCGCCGGTACGGCGATGACCGCCGCCCACCGCGACACCCTCGCCGTCCTCATCGACGCCGACGGCTTCAAACGGCTCAACGACGTCCACGGTCACGCCGCCGGTGACACGGTGCTGCGCGCCATCGCCGACCGCCTGCAGGCGTGGTGCGCCGACCATCACGGCCTGGCCGCGCGGCTCGGCGGAGACGAGTTCGCCGCCGTGGTGCGCATCGAGGCCGCGGACATCGACGAGGCCCTCAACGCCCTCCAGATCGGCCTCACCCGCCCGGTCCGCCACGAGGGCGAGACGCTGACCTTCGGCGCCTCGATCGGCGCGGCCACCACCCACAGCCCCGACCGGCCGTGGTCGGCGGCGCTGCGCGCGGCCGACGCCGCGATGTACGCCGCCAAGCGGGCCGGCCTCCAACTCCCGCGCCTGGCGGACACGGAGGAGGACGCGGCACCCAGCGTCAACGGCCGCCGCTACGGTCGGCCCGGCGCTCAGGTCGAACTCCCGCGCCGCATCGTCCGCCTGGACCAGATGATCGGCCCCGAGCACACGGCGGAGTTCGTGGCCGCCCGGGTCGCCGACATGCTCAACGAGGACCTGATCCCCGCCGAGGCGGCCCGCCGCCTGGTCGCCGACGCCATCGCCGCCGGATCGCCCCACATCCTGGCCACCACCGGCCAGGTGTGGGCGCTGCGCCCGGGAGCGGACCCCGAGAGCTGCATGGCCACCACGCTCTACGTCGTCCGCCGAAACGGCGACTCGGTCACCGTCCAGGACGGATCGGGGACGGGCGAGGAACTGACCGTGTCCATCGAGCTCCTGGACGAGCAGTACGAACTCGACTTCTGGTCGTGGGCGCAGTGACCGGGCAACCGGCCTTATCTGCGGAGGCCGTGCCGCTCGCCGCCGCCCGCACCACCGCCCGCAACGCGCGGGACAAGAACGACCTGCTGGACCTGCTCGCCGCGCTGGCCCTGCCCTCGGACGAGGACACCGTCACCGCGCTGCTGCCCCTGCTCGGGGAAGCCCAGCCCGTCGTCACCGCCTCCCCCGCTCCCCTGCTCTCGCCCCGCCCACCCCACCCATGCCCCAAGGAGAACCACCAGGTGAACGCCTACCGCGCCGTCGTCCTCTCCATGAACAGCGACGGCTACAGCGACCAGCAGATCGCCGACGAACTCAAGGTCTCCATCGAGGAGGTCACCCAGACCATCGACGACGCGAAGGCGGACCAGAGCGGCCAGCCGCAGGCCCCCGCCGAGCCGACCGAGCAGACGGCGCCGGCCCCCGCCGAGCAGACGGCGCCGGTCCCGGCCCCCGAGCCGATGCCCGGGGTCGACGAGCTGCTCGCGTGGGCCGCCGCCCACGACGACAAGACGGTCCGTGCCGACGGCGAGCAGGCGGCCGCCGTCCTCGCCGCGCTGCGCGAGCGCCGCCAGGTCGACGCCGAGCTGGAGCAGATCACCAGCGAGGCCACCCAGTTGGAGAAGCGGCTGACCGAACTGCGCTCCCGCGAGAACGAGTTGCGGCCCGCAGCGACGAACAAGAAGCAGCAGCAGCGGGACTACGAGCCCGGCGAGGTCCGCGCCTGGGCACGGCAGAACGGCTACACCGTGCCGGACCGGGCCCGGATCCCCAAGGACGTCCTCACCGCCTGGCGGGCCCGCCACACCCCCCAGCTGCAGGCGGCCAGCTGACCGGCCCGCCCGCCCCCTCCCCTCAGAAAAGCATCCTCAGAAGATGCCGAACCCTTGAAACGCATCCTTCAAGGATGCATTATTGAGGGGCGGGGGCCGCTAGGCGCCACGGATCGAGAGGACCGACCCATGCGCAAGCGCTCGTACAACTTCACCGCACAGGTCAGCGACGGCAGGCACCACGACGGCGAGTCCGTCGGCACCGTCAAGGCCAGCTCCGAGGCGGAGGCCCGCCGGGCCGTCGCCGAGTGGGTCCAGCAGGACGGTGCCCGCAAGGGCCGCACCTGGACCGCCATCCACATCGACCTGAGCTGATCGAACCCCGGGGGCGGCCGCACCTACCGCCAAGCAGACCGGCCGCCCCCGGGCCCATCCCATCCCGCGTACGAAACAGGAGAGCCCCAGCATGACCGACGCCGCCACCTTCGCCGCCGTGTTCGTCGCGCTCTACATCGCCCACTCGGTCGGTGACCACTGGGTCCAGACCTCCCACCAGGCCGCCCACAAGGGCGAGCACGACAGGAACCCGGGCCAGTCCAGCCGAGCCGGACGCCTCGCCTGCACGCTGCACGTCATCGGACTGACGATCACCAAGGGCATCGCCCTCGCCGCGGTCGTCCTGGTCCTCGGTCTCCCCGTCACGGTCACCGGAGTGGTGGCCGGCCTCGGCGTCGACGCAGCGACCCACTGGTGGGCCGACCGCCGCAGCACCCTCGCCTGGCTCGCCAAGGTCACCGGCAAGACCGAGTTCCTCAGCCTCGGCACGCCCGCCCACCCCGCGGCCCCGGCGACCGCCGACGGTGGGTACGCCCCGACGCTCGGAACGGGTGCGTATGCCCTGGACCAGAGCTTCCACCACCTGTTCCTCGGCGTCGCCGCGCTCCTCATCGCCGCCCTGTAGCAGGCCGATCCGGCTAGACATCCCGCCGTTCACCACGGAAGGACCCCAGTGGACCGCACCCCGAAGCTCACCATCGACCAGGAACTGCAGGCGGCCGTCGCGATCGTCCGAGTCGGCCTGGACCGCATCCGCGACGCCGCGTGCCGTACCGAGGCGGTCGGCCCGCACGCCGCCGCCCTCCAGGCCCTGTACGACCCGGCCAAGCCGGACGCCGGCGTTCTCGCGGCCGTCGCCGACGTCATCGGCACCATCACCGTGTCGGTGACCGAGGTCGACCACGACGACATCGACACCGTCACCGAACTGCTGGACGAGGCCCAGGGCTTCGCGCAGGACAGCACCGGCGACTGCATCCGCCACGTCCTCGACCTCCTGGCCCCGCTCCTGCTGCGCTGCGAGACGTGCGGCAAGAGCCAGCCGGACGTCACGGTCATGGACGACCCGTACGCCGCGGCGGTCGACCCGGACCGCGCCGAGTACCCGCAGATGACCCTCTGCCCGGCCTGCGCCACCGACCGATTCGAGGACTCCTGACCATGACCATCCGCATCGTCTCCTTCGGCTACGGCCACGCCCCCGCCCCCACCGCCGACCTGGTCTTCGACCTGCGGGCCCTGCTCCGCAACCCCTTCCACAACCCGGAGCTGAAGCACCGCACCGGTCTTGACCAGGAGGTCTACGACCACGTCAGGGACACCCCGGGCGCCGAGCGGCTGGCGTTCAACGCGGTCGCCACCGCCCGCGACCTCGCCGAGGACACCGGCGCCGACGTCACGATGGCGTGGGGCTGCACCGGCGGCCGGCACCGCAGCGTCGGCCTGGCCCGGCTCGCGCACGAGCTGCTGCTCGGCGTCGGCGACGCGGCCACCATCGAGCACCGCGACGTCGACCAGGACCTGCTCCCGGCCGGAGTCCACAACCGCACCGAGCCCGAGCCCGAGACCATCCGCTACACCGCCGACGTGGTCGCCATGACGCCGGACGGCGACGTGCTGCTCATCGAGCGCGGCTGGCCGCCGCACGAGGGCGAGTGGGCCCTGCCTGGCGGATGGGTGGACCGTGGAGAGACGGGCCGCGCAGCGGCGGCCCGGGAGCTGGGTGAGGAAACCGGCGTCCAGGTCCTCGCCGAAGACCTGCGGGAGATCGGAGTCTTCGACCGGCCCGACCGCGACCCGCGCGGCCGGTACATCACCAGGGCCTACCTCGCCGTCGTCCCGGCCGGCACCCCGATCGCCGCCGGGGACGACGCCCGCAAGGCCCGCTGGTGGCCCGCCTCCAGCCTGCCGCCGCTGGCGTTCGACCACGCCGACATCCTCGCCACAGTCCTGCCGGAGGCGTCGGCATGAGCACGCGCACGATGCTCACCCCGAAGACCGAGCCGGTCGGCGCCGACGGCTTCACCCTGCGCGAGCGGGCCTGGAAGCGCGAGGCCGACAAGCACGTCCAGGCGCTCAACGCGCTGCTCGCCGAGCGCGGCGCCGCGATCCGCTTCGCCTTCCCGGCCCCGGTCGCCCTGCCGTTCGAGGGGCCGCTTCCCGACGAGGCGTACGCCGGGGCGCCGCTCCTGGTCGACGAGCTGGAGGACGTCCTGCAGCTGTCCGCCGCGCTCCTGCATGCCGTCCGCACCGGCGCCGAGGAAACGGCCGACGAACGGGTGCTGCTGCTTCGGCGGGCCGCCCTCGCCGACCGGCTCGCCCTCGCCGCGCCGCACGACAGCACCACGCAGCACAGGGCGATCCGTGCGGCCCACGTGCTGATGACGTTCGACGTCGTCCACCACACCGGCTGCGGCCCGTACGGCGCCGACTCGATCGAGGCGGACGGGGCCGGCGGTCCGCGCGCCTACGTCCGCCAGGAGTACGCGGCCTGGCACGTCCCGCTCGCCCCGGGCGAGGGCATCTGACCTGTTCGCCCCCGTACCGTCACAGCCGCACGACACAGTGAAGCCCGGGGCCGTCGGAACCGGCCCCGGGCTTCACCCCATGAAGGGAACCACGATGACCGCCCCGACCACCGACTCGCCCGCCCGGGTCCGCCGGATCTACGACGGCCACGCCGGGTTGTACGCCCCCAGCCTCGTGACCGAGGCCGCCGCCCTGCTGGACGCCTACCTCGCCACCGCCGAACAGCACGGCCTGGACCGCAAGGCCGCCGACGACGACGGCTGGCTCGCGCTCAGCGCCGCCGAGGCGATCTCGCGGAAGTACGGCCGCCCCAAGACCGAGCGGACCTCCACCGAACTGAGCCAGCTCGTGCGCGAGCTGAACACCGCGCTGACCGCCGAGGGCCTGGAGATCGTGCCCACCCAGATCCGGATGGGCACGGGCGTCGCGCCGGTGCCCGGCGGCCCGACCTGGGGGATGAACGGCGGCCTAGTCGTCGCGCTCTACTCGGACAGCGGGTGGCACCTGATGGCCAACGCCTCCGGTACGACGGTCCACACGATCTACGCTCCGGTCACGGCCGACGGCACCCGCGAGGTCGCCGAGCTCGTGCACGGCGTGCTGCGCGGCGACATCACCGACCCCTTCCGCCGGAACCGGTGACCGCGGTGACCGAAACGAACAACGGGATCGACGCCGCGGCGGTCATCGCCGCGTACTTCGCCGAGCAGACCGTGCAGGCCCGCGCCGAGGCGGAGAAGGCCAACGCCGCGCTCGCCGAGGCGGAGCAGGCGGCGGCGGGCTTCGCGGAACGGCAGGAGCTCCCGCCGGCGGTCGGCGCCATGAAGCAGGGCTGGGAGATGGCGAGCTGGTTCACGGACCGTTCCTCCCGCATCGCCTCCGACGCCATCAGCGGCAAGGCGAGTAGGGAGCAGTACGACCAGGCCAAGGCGGAGCGGGAAGCCGTTCTGGTCTGGCTGGAGGTCAACGGGTACGAGGTGCCCGGCCCGTTCCGGTGACGACCCGCCCGGGGACTCGACTGGCCCCGGCCGCGACCGCCAGACTCGACAGCACGAAGGAAGGAACCCCGGCATGAGCGCTCAGCCCGTACATCACCACCAGGCACCGCCGGCCCCGGGCGCGGCCGCGCAGCTGCGCAGGCAGATCGCCGAGCACGAGGCCGCCGCGCGGTGGCTGCCCGCGTTCGAGCGGGAGTGGTCGAACGCGCTGGAGGAGTCCCGCCAGACCTTCGACCTCACCGCGCTGCACGAGGTCGTCCGCGAGTGGCAGGGACGCCTCGCGACCGCGCCCGCCGTTGCCGCGTTCGTCGCGGGCGGGTTCGAGGACACCGACAGCGTCGCCCTGGAGGACATCATCGGGGCGGGACGCCGGTGACCGACGCCTGGCCCGCCCGGCTGGGACCACCGGCATCCACGTACCTCGCCGAACTCGATCCCACCGTCCAGGAGATGGTCCGCGACGTCCTGGACATCGCCTCCCGCTCCCCGTGGTCCTGGCCCCAGTGGGACCGCACCGACCCCGAGGGCGAGGACCTGCGCAGAGCGTCGATCGGCCCGCTCACCGTCGTCTACTGGATCAACCGAAGCCTCGGTCACCTTCGCGTCATCGACATCGTCTGGGCCGGGTAACCGACCCGCCCGCCGCACTCCCAGGGCCCTCGCCCCGCACCGGATCACCGGTCGCGGGGCGAGGGCCTTTTTGCGTTCCGGGCCGGGCCGGATATCCGACCCGGGCGCCGCAGTGTGCCCGCCGGGCGGAGCCGGTTCCATGATCGTTGCCCGCCAGGCGGGAGCGGACGAAGTTCCTTGCGCCATGGCCGCCCGGGATGCCGTAGGCCGTCGGGGAGGGCTGCGTGATCACGCGCCGCCCCGGTCCTGCGGAAGGAACCGCCGATGTCAGATCCCTACAGCAACTTCGACCCCGAGTTCGCCGTCGCCGCGCTCGGTCGGGCGTTGCGCGAACTGCTCGCCACGTTCAACTCATCGGCGCCCGAGCATGACGCCGACGGCGGCGAGCACGCCTCCTGGTGGCTCATGCTGCTGCCCGCCGCCGACGACTGGGACGAAGCCCCGCTCCCCGCCGCGGCGCCCACGGTGACGGTCTCCGTCGGCTCGGAGTCCACCCGCATCGAGGTGTCCCGGCCCGTCAGTGCGGACGCGTCCGCAGCCGAGGGGTTCCGGATCGACGGCGGCGCCGGCGGCGTCATCGTCGAGGGCAGCCCGTACGCGGTGCCGCTGCCCGCCGGGATCATCCGGATCCTCACGCGCCTGGTGATGGACCTCGTCTACAACGAGGAGCACGCCGCCCTCGATCGCGGCGTGTGCCAGCTCTGCGGCAAGGGCCGCGCGCTGCCGATCTGGCGGCCCCGTTGAACGGGCGCCGACTCCCGCCGTGCGGCACGCCTTCCGCGTGCCGCACGGCGGCCGCGGCCCTCTATCACACGCCCCCTTGTCCGCGGCCTGACGACCGAATTCCCGGCGCACGTCCGCGCCTTCACCGGACCGGTATTCGGCGCACCCGCACCTGCATTCCGTGCGTGTCTCTCACGCCGAATGCCGCCCCACAAGTCTCTTTGGTCAACCGGCTTTCCCGAGGTACCGTCATGCACACTGCCAAGATCAAAACTGTAAGTACCAAGGTATGGCTGCGCCATACGTCAACAGACTTCAAGATCACAAACGCTGAGGGGGGTGAGTAGCGATGGCGTGGGTGACCACCTTGGGCCCGGACATGCAGCAGGTGGAATACCGGCTGACCGGGCAGTGCGGATGCGACCTGGACCACCAGGAGCGGCGCGGGCAGGAGATCGAAGAGAGGGACGCGCAGGTCGACTACCGCCTCGGCGAGGCGCGTGATCTGGAGTGGATCGGCGGCGGCCTGCAGGAGGTCGGACTGGTCGCCGGCACCACCGTCGACAAGGACCAGGCGCGACTGCTCATGGACGGGCGGCACCCGCTGACCGGCGAGCTGCTGGTGACGCCCAAGGTCGCCGTCGACCCGCGCGGCAAGCTGCAGGCCCGTCCGCTCGCCGAGGCGATCGAGGCGGCGGCCGCCGAACTCGACATCACGGTCGACGAACTGCTCGGAGACGACGAGAAGCTGTCCAAGCGGTTCGCCCGCCTCACGCGCGGCGTGGTCCGCGAGGGCGACCGGCACCGCGTCCCCTTCCGCGCGGTGGAGAAGCTCGCCGAGGCGGCGGACATCGACCTGCAGGAGCTGTACGGCCGCTCCCATGTGGCGGAGGCCCGCGAGTACGCCGACACCCGGATCAGGGTCGGCAACCGCGGCTACGACGTCACGCTCGACTTGTCGAAGACCTACAGCACCGCCGTGGCGCTCGCCGGTGAGGAGAAGTCCGAGGAACTGCGCGAGGCGTTCCTGGAGGTGTCCCGCGAGACGTTCGGCGCGATGGAGGGCTGGGCCGCGTACGCGATGGCGGGCGAGCACGGCAACGGCAAGACCGCCGACCGCGTCGACACGTCCGGCTTCCTCGGCTGGATGACCGTGCACTACTCCGCCCGCCCGGTCGGCGGTGTGCCCGGCGACCCGCACCTGCACGTCCACGGCAACCTCGCGAACATGGCGTTCGCCGAGGACGGCAAGTGGCGCACCGTCGGGGCCGGCGGCCGCGACATCATGCGCCACGCGCACGCCGCCGACGCCTACGTGAAGGCGAGGCTGCGGCAGGTGACCGGCGAGCGGTTCGGGATGCGCTGGGAGCGGCACGCCGAGACTGGCGCGTGGGAAGTCGTCGGGATCGACGAGGACCTGCGCCGCGCGTTCTCTCGCCGCAACACGCAGATCGTCGCGGCGGCCGCCGACGACGCGACCACCGGCGAACAGAAGCTCATCGCGCACCAGCTCGCCGAGGGCAAGGACACCACGATCACCACGGCCGACGTCCGGGCGTCGTGGCGGGAGCGCGCCGAAGCGGTCGTCGACGACGTCGACGCGATGATC